>JAEWNM010000238.1 GCA_023392755.1 Bacillota bacterium | reverse complement strand
ATCCTGGCCTCCAGGGGGGCGGATGCGTCCTCCAGCAGTGCCATCAGCGCCGGTTCTCCGCTCTTGTCAAGGTTCAGTATCCTTTCCTGAAGCGGGTCGGGCACAGGCACACGCCTTTGGCAATATTCCCGCAGCCAGCCCACCAGCTCCGCCGCGTCGTCATACGTATCAAAAAACGCGCCGGGCGTAGCCCCGTTCAGCCAGGGCGCGGGGGTATTCAGGAATCGCACGTACACGCCCGGCATGTCGCTTTCCATAGCCTCCAGGGTCTTGTAATCACGGCTGTGCTCCTTCACCCACTGGGAAGTATATTCCGCAAAATGCCTGTCAAAATCGATACATTTCATGAACTTTCCCCCTCTCCCGGATACAGGGCCGCCGGATATACCCTTTGAATCCTGCGGATCACCCTTTGAATCCTGCGGATGGAAATGGGCAGATCCCGCGCTACCGCCGCAATCTCCCCCCCACGGCCTTCCCTGTTCAGAAACAAAATTTCAAATGCCTTTACCCATTGAAGCGTTTGCTCGCTTGACGCCTCGTCCCGCATGGCCCTTGGCAGCGCCCGGTAGAGCTTTGCCGCAAAGAAGGCGGCACCCCGGCTGTTTCCCCAGCGCCCCGTCTCCTGCAAAAAGGCTCTCAGGAAGGACCGCCATTGCGGAATGCCCCGCAGTTCTTTGGGAATGCACTGCACCTGGGTGATGCGGCGCCTGTAGGTAAGCACATACGGCATGGGTTCACCCATCCGGCTCAGGAGCAGAACGGCCCGGCGCTTCATTTCCTCGGACAGCGCGTCGTCGGTAAGCAGTTCCTTGACAAATCCCGCTCCCTCCGGCCCAACGGCGGCCAGCACGCCCAGCAGAGCACCCTGCAGCCGGTCGTCCGGCAGGGTAAAGGCCCAGCGCACGATCTTTTTCAGGGTATCATCCTTGCTCCAGTGCTCCCTGAGCCCCTCTTCGCCGCCGGAAAGCGCGGTGGCTATGAGCTTTAAGCGGCGCTGATTCTCCTCCCTGGGCAGGATGGGATGGTATCCCAGCACCTGCCCGGCGGCATTATCGCCTCCCTGCGCCCTTTGGCACAGGCCATGGCCATATTCCGCCAGCAAATTATCCGGATCAATTTGAAGAATTCTTGACCATAGCGCCCTTGCCTTTTGGTAGTGGCCCAAATTGAAGTAAGCGACGGCAAGGCTATGGAGCGTGCCCGTGCGAAAAGGCGTCCACTGGCTGCGTGCCTGCAAAAACTTGAGCAGCAGCTCCTTCAGGTCCAGCTGGCTGGCCGTATGGCAAAAGAGCAGCTCCTCATGGGGGGAATCGCACCATTTGGCGGCCTCCGTCAGCAGCCCGGCCGCAGCCCGCGGCTTTTTCAGCATCCACAGCGCGCAGCACAGGGAGCAGCGAGCCTGAATGCTCTGCTTATCCCTGGCACAGGCCGCCATGGCGTGGTGCAGTGCCTCCCTGGGTTTGCCTTCAGACAAAAGGGAAAGGGAAAGCATGGTGCGCACCCGTGTCTCTTCCCTGGAAATGCGCAAAGCCCGCTTCAAATGCTCCGTGGCTTTGTGGGGCCTGTCGTCGGCAAATGCTTTCATACCCCTGCGGATAAGCAGCTCGCTCCGGCTGCTCCCGGCGCCGGCATCCTCCACAGAAAGCATTTCCAGCATATCCCGGGCTTCCTCCGCATAAGGGCCCTCGGGAGCAAGGCGCAGATAATGGAGCAGCGCATCCAGCGCTTCCTCGTTTTTTTGCAGGCCGTAGTCGTTGCAGGCCAAGCCGTAATAGCACTCCGCAAGGTTGGGATCCCGGCTTAAAAGCCGGTACAACAGGCGGCTGGACTGCTCAAAACACTCCATCTCGCTGAGCGTCTCCGCCAGGTCCATCTGAATCTCCACATTATCCGGCTCCTGGCGGGCCGCGCTGCGCAAAAGCTCCACCGCCTCGGGAAACCGAAGGCTCCGGCGGTTGTCCATGGCACGCCTGTGCCAATAATCGGTGGATCGGGTAAAGGGTACCACATCCCCCTGGCGGCGGGAAATACCTGCGTCTTTCATCGAAAATCTCCGGCGGGCCATACGTGCCCCATCCCATTATACCACAACATAAGATTCATCACAGGGCGGCCTTATTCATAAGCTCCTGAAGATCGCCGGTGGTGAAAGCATAGCGGCTGTGGCAAAAATGACAGCCAAGCTCCGCCCCCTGATCCTCCGCGATCAATTGATCCAGCTCCCGTTTGCCCAGCGCCAGCAGCGCGCGTTCCATACGCTCGCGGCTGCACCCGCATTGGTAACATAGAGGCCGCCGCTCAAGAACAACCGGGTCAAGCCCGCGGAACCAATCCTCCGCCAGCTGCCCGATGGGCGCATAGTTCAGTTCATTGCTGATGGCGGCGAACATGGGCGAGCGCAGCTCGAGCTGGTCAAGCGTTTCCTCCGTGCAGCCCGGCAGCGCCTGAACAAGAAGCCCTCCCGCCTGCAATACGTGATCTCCCGCCACAAGCACCCCCAAGGCCATCAGGGAAGGCTGCTGCTCGCTCTTGGCAAAGTACAGCGTGAAGTCCTCGGCGATCTCTCCGGACACAAGCTCCACCTGGCCGATGTAGGGCTCCTTGAGCCCCATGTCCTTCACAACGCTCATGCGCCCCTCCCGCCCCACGGCGCCGCCAACATCCAGCTTGCCGCCAGGCAGGGGCGGCAGCTCAACCTGCGGATTGTCCATGCAGGCCTTTACACTGCCGGGCACGGATACGGCGACCAGCGACCCCGCCGGACCGCCGCCCTTGATGGTCACGGTCACGGAATCCTTCCCGCCTTTAAGCATGGCGCCTATCATGGCGGTGCCGGTCATAAGCCTGCCCAAGGCGGCCGTGCAAACAGGCGTGGTGCGGTGGATATCCGCCGCCTCCTGCGTAAGCTGCCGGGTGGAGGCCAGGAGGACCCGGGCCTGCCCGTCCATGAGGGTCATGTGAAGCAGTTCATCCTGCTGATTATATGATGGCTGCATCATTGTGTGCTTCCTTCCGCTCCATTCAACAAATTCCAACAGTCTGACGTATCAGGCATACGCCCTCGGGTCCTGCCGCTTGAGCGCGGCCGCGTGCCAGCGCTTTTCCTTGTCGGAGGGCCTTGCCAAATGCCCGTCGCCGTAAAACGATATTCCGGAGAAACCCGCCTCCCGCAGCCAGCCTTCCAGCTCCGTCATGGTATGGGCACGCTGGCGCTGCTTTTCCTCCAGGCGGTTATAGCTGCCATCCTCCTGCTTGACAAAGATGCACAGCTCCATATCCAGCAGACACGTTTTGGGCGAATAGCGGTTTTGCCACAGGTACGTTATATTTGGCAAATCCTCCCCCAGCAGCTGGTTGCCCAACAGATTTTGAAGCTTGTAGGGTGTTGAAATATCAAAAAAAAGGCCGCCGCCAGGCCGCAGCGCCTGATAGGCGGCCCGAAAAAATTCCTGCACCTGTGAAGGGGTTGTCAGATAATTTACCCCGTCGCAGGTGCATAGCACGGCATCCATGGCCCGATGCAGCCGAAGGCTGCACATATCCTGCTTCACAAAAGGAATGGCCGCTCCCGCCTTCCGGGCCTTCTGGGCCGCCTGCCAGAGCATCTCCGCCGAAATATCGACGCCTGTTACGCCAAAACCCATCTTGAACAGCGGAAGGGTAAGCCCGCCCGTACCGCATGCGCATTCGGCCACCCTTCCCTCCCGAATGCCGTGCTGCGCCATCATCTGCCTGTAAAAATCCGCCCAGGCGGGATAGTTCACATCCGCCATCAAAGCGTCGTACACCTGTGCAAAGGCTGTATACATATACACCTCAAAGCTTTTGTAGCAGGGATGCCGTTATCCCTGCCGCTTCCGGGACCGCTTTCGTCCCATTTTGCCGCCGATGCGGCCGCTTTCCTTGGCAGTAAGGCCTGCCCAGCCCACTTCCGACACCCGGTCCAGGAGCCCCAGTTCCCGGGCGGTCTCATATTTCTGCCGGTCGCGGGGGGACAGGGTTTCAAACGCGCTTGCCAAAATACCGCCTCCCTTTTCGCTGGTAGCATGCGCCAAAGGGGGGCCTAACATACTTTGCTATTCGTCGTCATCCTCAGCGTCATCGTCATCCTCTTCCTGGCTTAGGCCGCGGTTGACGGCGGCGCCTTCGATGCGGGCGTTGATGAACTTGTCAAATACCGCGTTGGTATAGCTGGCATAGATAAAGCGGGAAAGGGAAAAACCGATGAGCACATAGTACAGCAGCATACCCAGCAGGGCCCACTGCATCTGGTTGGTAAAAAACAGCACAGCGCCGCCGATCGCGCATGGCACAGCCGACAAAAGGCGCAGCCCCAGCGACTGGGGCAGCCGGCCAATGGAAAGCAGCGCCGCGTTGCGGATAAGGTCTTTGAACTTCAGCTTATAGGTTACCATCAGCGGATAGATATAGATAACCGTCAGGAACCATACGACGCCCAGCATGGTGGCCAGCACCTGGGGCACCACAAAGAAGGGGGAATCGGCGGCCATCTGGCCATAAAAAGTCCAACACACATACAGTATAACGGGCATCAGCGAAGTAATGAAGGATACCAGCAGCGCCTGCTTCCAGTTGCTCTTCACCGCATCCTTGAAATCGGACCAGACGAAGGCATGCTCGTCGCGCGCCCAGTTCCTGGTAACATAGCTCACCCCGGCGGTAAAGGGGCCAGTGATGGTAATAGCGGGAATCAGCATCACCAAAAAGGTGAAAGCAATGCCACTGGCCAGATTTGTCATCTCTTCCCCGGTTATTTGTACGGCTTCCCCCGCCTCATTCACCGGGGACAGACCGGCGAACAGCGCAAAGACCGAAAACATCGTCACCAGGATTACCGGCAGCCAGGCCACCGCGTACATCAGGTTCAGGCGCATAAGCCCCGCAAAGCGGATACGAAGCATTTCCCAAAAAAGCTGCCATCTGTTTCTGGGCAGGTCTTCCTTGCGGTAATCCCCCTTGCCGCTCTTGCCATAATAATAGCTGTTCATCATTTTCCCAAACATACGCTTTCCTCCTCGCTACCTGAGCCACCGGAATAACATCATATCATATTCTGAAAAAAATTTGAAGGGCAAGCCCTGGATTCTTTGGTAATTCCCTTGGAAAAAAGCGGATTAACCGCTTCCTTTCCACCCCATATCCATGGTACAATGATGCAGTCCGGCAAAAAACCCGTTATGAATCGGCGGTTTTGCACAGAATATGCGTACAGGGCCGCCGTTGCCATGTTTTGTCGAATAAAAAAAATTGTCAATGTCATTGCAAGAATTGGGAAGGGCGAACCGTTTTATGGATGACGATCGGAACCTCTCCCCCCTTACGAACGCAACGGACCCGCCCGCAAGGGAAATTGACGCGGCCTATTTCGAAGAATTGTACCAGAAATACGCCACGGATGTGCTCAGGGTCAGTTACTTTTATTTGGGAGACAGGCAAAAGGCCGAGGATGTATGCCAGGATGTATTTGTACGGCTGATCACCAACGCCCCCATCATCACCGAAGGCCGGGAAAAGGCGTGGCTGTTAAAAGTGGCGCTGAACCGATGCCGTGATTTGTGGCGCGCCGCCTGGGTGCGCCGGGTTGTACTTGGCACACCGGCATTTGAGTTGATTCCCGCGCCGGATGAGATTGGCAAGTTCACCGACCGGGCGGAAGTAATGGAGGCCATCCACCAGCTTCCGGCCAGTTTCAAAGAAGTTATATTGCTTCATTACTACCAAGGGTTTGGCATCTCGGAGATCGCGCAGATGATGGATCTGCCGGAGGGAACGATCTCCAGCCGCCTTTCCCGCGGCAGAAAAAAATTGGAGACCATTTTGAAAGGAGGCGATGCCCGGTGAAACGCTTTGAGAATCTGAACGACATGGCACAGGAAGCATTGGGTGGCTTGTATGCCGGGCAAGACCTGAAGCTGAGGATACTGAAGGCGGCAAGGGCACAGAAGCGGCCGGCCGCAAGAAGCAACTTCCGGCCTATGCCCATGATGGCGATGGCCGCGGCACTCATCGTGATGGTGGCGGCAGGTTCACTGCTGCTTCCTGGGGTGTTGGCCCCGGGCACTGCGCCTGACGGCACCAATGATGTGTTTGAAAGCAATCCCTCCGGACAGGCCACCGTGATGCCCTTTGTTGCCCGGGCGCTGCTTGATGTTCCTCCCGGGAGCATCTCGCTGAGCGAGGGAAGCCAAAACCCCGAATACCGCAGCATTTGGGCAGGCGCCAGCGGCGGCAACTTCCCGCTTGTCGGCGTGGGCGGCAAGTATTACCGCATGATGCGCAATCCTTCCAGCATTCCCCAAAGCCTGCTGGGCGGCAGCATCGGCCAGGTATCCGAGTATACGCAAGAGCCGGCGCTTGCCGATCCAAACCAGATCATCAGCAATGCCGTGGGTCAGGGGGAGACGGTATACGCCGTAGACGGCATGGGAGACGCGTTGGTCGCCGCCACGGTGGACGGCCAGCTGCGGGTATTCCAGCGTGTATCCTTTGCCAACAACGCCATTCTCGGCCGGGAGTCGCTTGCCGATACGCTGGGCATCAGCGGCAAGGTTATCGGCATGGAGCTTACGGACGTAGGCACCATCAGCGATGCATCCACAGCCGCTAGCTTGGCCGACATACTGCTTGGCAGCGCATCCTTTGCCAACGCATCCGGCAGCCAAAGCAGCAGCCGTTCGCTTTTGATCCAGCTTGACAACGGCCTGTTCGTACAGATGTTTGTCAAAAACAACACGCTTTCCGCCTGTGGCTCCTGGTCCTGCCCCGAATTCTTTGAGGCATTTGAAGCGGCCGCGCAATAACTCCACGCTATGCAAAAAGCCGGTCCCATTCGGGATCGGCTTTTTTATGTTCTGCTATTGCTGTGCGTTTGAAAACTTCTGCCTCACCTGGTCGATTTTTTGCTGTTCCACCTGCTGGACTGGGTACCAGCCCTTGGACGTCATTTTTTGAAAAATGCCGTCCTGCATATTCAGGCTGTCCTTCAAGGCACTGTTGAATGCCGTATTCACATTGGGGGTGAGGGCTTCCACAGTTCCATGCATGTACAGGTCGCACGCGGTTTTTGATGTCAGCAGCAAATTTTCCATAATGTTTCTGTCATTCACGCTTCGCCCCTCCTTATACCAATTGATACAGCTGGTTGAAAATCTGTTTGTGCTTGTCCATCAGCTGCTGGACATAGCCCTTCAGTTCCGGGTCCGTAAGGCCCTGCATCGCCTGTTGGCATTGGGTTTTCAAAAATTTCTCGTGGTTCAGGGCATCCTCGATATACAGCAATTCTTTGGGACTCATTGCCTTCACCTCCGGGCCTAGTATGAGCATCCTGCCAAATGCTTATTCCGGCATGCACAACTTGCCCCGGCGAAAACCAGGGCGGCACAAAGATGAAACTCTGAAAAAAATTTCACAAACCCTATTGACAATACAAAGCATAGCCGCTATATTGTATATGCACGTTATACACACTATAACGCAAGGAGGAACCTTGTGGATATCCTGATCAGCAATGCCAGCAGCAAGCCCATCTACGAGCAGATAACCGACCAGATAAAAGGGCTTATACTGGGCGGCGTGCTTTCTGCCGGAGATTCACTGCCCAGCATGCGGTATCTTGCAAAGGAGCTGCGCATCAGCGTCATCACCACCAAGCGCGCTTATTCCGACCTGGAACGGGAGGGCTTCATCGTCACCGTTACGGGCAAGGGCACCTTTGTGGCAGACAAAAACATTGACTTTTTGCGCGAGGAGAAATTGAGGCAGATTGATCAGCACCTGCTCTCGGCCATCGACGCGGCCCGGCAGGCAGGGATATCCATGCGTGAGCTCACCCAGGCGCTGGAAGCGCTGTATGAAGGAGAATGACCATGACCGATGCCATTGAGGTGCGCGGACTGTGCAAAAGCTACAAGGATTTTACGCTTAAGGATGTTTCCATTTCCTTGCCATGGGGGCAGGTAATGGGCTTTGTCGGGGAAAACGGCGCAGGGAAGACAACTACCATCAAGGCTTTGCTGCAAGTGATTCAAAAGGATGCGGGCGAAATCCGCCTGCTGGGCCAGCCCATGGAAGGAAATGAAAAAGCCGTGAAGGAGCAGATCGGCGTGGTGCTGGCCGACGGCCAGTTTCACGAAAGCCTGACGCTGGGCGGCATTCGCAGCATTCTCAAAAACATTTATGCCTCCTGGGATGACGCGCTGTTTGAAAGGCTTGCCAAACAGTTCGCCCTGCCGGACAAGAAGCCCTACAAGGATTTTTCCACCGGCACCAAGCGCAAAGCCGCCATCGTTGCCGCCCTCTCCCACCACCCCAGGCTGCTCATACTGGATGAGCCCACAAGCGGCCTTGACCCTGTGGTTCGGGAAGAAATGCTGGACCTTTTCCTGGACTTTATGCAAAAGGATGACCATGCCATTCTCTTCTCCAGCCACATTACCGGAGACCTGGACAAGATTGCCGACAGCATCACCTTTTTGCATAAGGGGCAGATCATTTTCAGCCGCAGCCGGGAAGATTTATCCGAGAAAATGGGCCTGCTGAAGTGCGGCGCCGACGCCTTCGGGGCACTGGACAAGAGTCATGTGCTGCGCATACGCAAAAGCGCGTTTGATGTGGAAGCGCTGGTGGACGACCGGCCCTATTATGCCGTCCGCTATCCGGAGCTTATGCTGCAGCCCGCAACAACGGAAGAAATCATGCTGTTTTACGTCAGGGGGGAAATGCTGTGAAAGGTCTGCTTATCAAAGATTTTCTTGTTCTTAAAAAAACCGGACGGATATTTCTTCTGATAATGGGCCTGTATCTTGTCATGGCCGTTTTCCTGGATACGGATATGGGTCCTTTGATGGTGTTTTTGTGCGGCATGCTTTCCATTTCCACCTTTGCATATGACGAGCAGGCCAAATGGGATGCATATGCCCTCACGATGCCCCTTAAAAAGCGCGACCTGGTTCGCGCCAAGTATGTGCTTGCCATGATCCTGTGCCTGACTGGCGCGGTGGCCGGCGCCGTTTTAAGCATAGCCGGAAGCATGGACCAGCCCTTTGTAGACTGGAAGGGGATTCTCACCGCCTCCGGCATCGCATTATGCGCCAGCTATCTGTTTAGCAGCCTGGCTATACCCCTTCTGTATAAATTCGGCGCGGAGAAAACCCGGCTGGTGCTGATGATCTGTTATGCCGCGCCCCTTGTCGGTGCCTCACTGGTACTCAATGAGCTGGAAAAATCCGCCGACACTCTTCTCCGCCTGCAATCCTATCTGGACCTGGGCGCCATTCTCCTCCCCTTTGTAACCCTCGCCGCCCTGTTCTTCTCCTATTCCATCTCACTGCGCATCTATCGGAAGAAGGATGTGTAGCGAAGGCAGGAATCATTGCATACATTTGCCGCGGGAGGCCCCCTTTTGCTTGGGCGGGTCTCCCCTTGTGCTTGAGGAAGATTACGCATCAGGAAAGTGATGGAAACAGCGTATGTGAAGGTCCGGAGGTGGATGCATGGATTCATCAGGCGGTTCGGAAGACCCGGGAGATGAATGTATGGGTTATTGCGATGGTCTGGAACGCACGGGAGATGAATGTATGGGTTATTGCGAAGGTATGGAACGCGCGGGAGATGAATGTACGTGTTATTGCGAAGGTCTGGAACGCGCGGGAGACGAATGTATGGGTTATTGCGAAGGTCTGGAACGCGCAAAATTTCTGCAGTTGTTTTGCACGGCGGGCGCTCGCCCTGACCGTATTCAAAGGCATAAAGCCTTATCTTTCATACAGCAAACCCTGCGGCAGAACCTCAAATTGTGATGCCTCCTGATGCTCTGGAAAGGGCTAGACAAATGCTATAAGGTCTGCTATAATACGAAACGCTGGATTCGCCAATATAGCTCAGCTGGTAGAGCAGCGGTTTCGTAAACCGCAGGTCAAGGGTTCGAGTCCCTTTATTGGCTCCATTTTTCGTCGAGGTGTAGCGCAGTTTGGTAGCGCGTTTGGTTCGGGACCAAAAGGTCGCAGGTTCAAATCCTGTCACCTCGACCAAAAAGCCCGCTGAAATCGGCCGATTTCAGCGGGCTTTTTATGCGCATTGAACAATAGACGCGAAAATCGCCCTTTTCTTTACAACTATTTTGCGACTATTTTTAAAGGGCCCAAAAGTCGCATGGCACCATATATCGTTGTTTTGCAAGAGGGTGATACTATATCTTGCACATTGCCGTAAAACCTTTTACTACCTACATTTCGGAACATCTATACGCATTTGAAAGACGAAGCTCTTAAGAAAGCTGCCACAAATATTGAGGACGTATTCGCAAAGCGCGAGTCTGGGAAGGTGTCAAAAGCAGCTGCCAACGGTGGAAAATGGAGTTCATGGGGAATATAGCAGAACGAACAAAGAGTTACGTTGTTTGTAATATGCTCCCTGGGCTTTTATGTTATTAAGGCACCATCTCATTCGATTAATCTTTTTTCAGTATCCCATGAACCACAAAGTAATCCTTGTTAGAATTTTCCCTACAGGTGACCAGCGTGATAATCTGGCTGTCTGCTTTGAGATCGGCAGAACCTGCGCTGATAACCGACCTTTTTGCAATAACATTCAAAAATATCTGCTTCTCACTTAACGTCAGATACTGAAATCCACGAACATCCGTGTCCTGGCTGCATGTATATGCCGAAAAAACATAAAAGGTTTTCTTTTCATATAGCCCCTTGAGAATTATGTTCCGGTGTTTGCCTGTGAAAGCCTTTTTTCTGTACTGCAACAACTCATGGAACATACTGCCGTCCTTCATATTGTGGCCATAAAGGACGAGATTGAAGTCACTCAGATCCGCAGCATTTTTGCTGTCCATGAATATTGCGCCACTTGCATTTTTCTTTTTCAGAAACGTATGGTTTTCATAATACGTATTATCCTTTCCCCGAACAACAGGGTATTGAATCGCAGTGCCGTCAATTTCTACGTAACCTACCGTATCCTTGTTCTTTGTTATTAAGGACCGCATCTCTTGACTGTAATAAACGACAGGTGTCATGACAGGTGTGGTTGGCAAAGCAGTAAGGATCGGTACAGCAGTATTTGCAGGAGTGCAAACAGGCGGGACGGTTTGCGTATTCACACTGTTCATTTGCTGTGCGATTTCCGAATACTCCATTTCGGCCGAGCGATATTCCAACAGCCTTGCGGCAAAACCGATTATTGACAGGAGTAATATGGATGACAACACAAGGGCAAGCGCCTTGTACCACTGGCGGCTGCTTCTTCTTCCGCTGGGTACCTGGCGCTTCCCTTGTGGGTAATAGCCGCTATGAACAAATTTCTTTCGTTGATTCCTGATGACTTACTCCCTCCATCAGGGTAGGATGTCTGGCAAATATGATTACCTAAGCGCCTGCTTTTTTCTGATCAGTATCAAGGCAGCGAGACTAAGTACGATCAGTGAGCCAAACAGAAGCAGGGCGTCATTATCTCCTGTCACAGGCATCCTTTCATGCACCACAAAGTCCGCCTCTGCTTGACCGTCTGTGTAATGGAACATCAAGGTGTATGTGCCTGGTATCAGGGTATCCAGGAAATCCTGATGCAGTGTGACAATCGTACTGCCTTCCGTAACATCATAATTGCTTTCATCCACCAATTCACCATTGAGGGTCAAGCCGGTGAATTTGTCAACATCACCGTTGGCGGTGACTGTAATGTCAGGAGAATCCGGATCGTCCTGTTGGTATGTGCTGCCGTTGCCGCTAGTGATATAGTAATCCAGCGGTTCAGTACAGGTGAAGGCTGAATCCACCTGGGCACTCACTCCATTGGAGCCACAGATGTGTATGGTCTCATTCCATGTGCCTGCCGCAAGACCATCCTTGGGCACAACAGTAAATGTAGCAGTACCGGCAGGTGCAAGGGAGGTGGCGGACAGTGTACCAATGGTATAACGGGATGCGGTTGGCTGGTACAGCGATATACTCTGATTCCCTGTGTTTGTGACCGTCACCGTCTTTGTATCCGGCAGTAGATACCCTTGCGCCAGGCTGTCGAAAGTCATACTGGCAGGAGCGGCAGCGATAGCATAGGTCAACGCTTCGGTCACGGTAAACCGCACCTCGGCCTGTGCGCTTGCCCCGTTGGAGCCACTGATGGTAATGGTCTCGGTATAGCTGCCTTCTGTCAGACCAGACTTAGGCGCAACGGTAAAGGTTGCAGTCTCCGTTGGATCGATACTGAATGCAGACAATGTTCCGATGATGTAGTTCGTTGCTGTTGGCTGGGTTAGGGTAACAGGCATATTTCCGTCATTGGTTACCGTGAAGGTTTCTCCAGCGGAAGGAGCCATCCCCTCGGGGGTGCTTAAGAACGTTTTTAAAAGCGGCGCGACCGAGATTGCATAGCTGGCGGACTGCACCGTAAAGGATACCCCGACGTTAACGCTGGTGGAATGATCGGTGCTGACAGTGATGGTTTCGCTGTGTGTACCGACTCCCAAACCGATCTTGGGCTGCACGGTAAAG
>JAEWNM010000200.1 GCA_023392755.1 Bacillota bacterium | reverse complement strand
CCCTGGGCCTGCCCGCCGGGAAAAAGAGCCAAAAAGGCTATTCCACCAGCGCGGACATATTGGAAGGGCTTACTGAGCTGCATCCCGCCATTACGCCGCTGCTCAATTACCGCCAGCTTGTCAAGCTCAACGGCACCTATATTGAAGGGCTTCTGCGCCTGATGGGCAAGGATGGGCGCGTGCATACCACCTTTGACCAGGTTGGCACCGCTACGGGCCGTATTTCCAGCAACGACCCGAATTTGCAGAACATCCCCGTCCGCTCGGAGCTGGGTCGGGAAATTCGCCGGGCTTTCATACCGCGGCCGGGCTGGGTACTGCTGGACGCGGACTATTCGCAAATAGAGCTTCGGGTGCTGGCGCATTTAAGCGGTGACAAAAACATGGTGGAAGCTTTTGAAAAGGGCCAGGATATACACACCCGCACCGCGGCGGAGGTATTCGGCGTGCCCATGGACGAGGTGACCCACCAAATGCGCTCCAGCGCCAAGGCTGTGAATTTCGGCCTGGTGTACGGTATAAGCGAATTTGGGCTTGCAAGGAACACGGGCGTCACCCGCAAGGAGGCGGCCGAGTTTATACGCAAATATTTTGACCGTTACCCCGGCGTGAAGGCCTTCATGGAGGAGGCCGTGAAAATGGGTAAGGAGAAGGGATATGCAAAGACGCTCTTTGGCCGCCGCAGAAACCTGCCGGAGCTGTTGAGCCCCAACGCCAACACCCGCAACTTTGGCGAGCGGGCCGCCATGAATACCCCTGTGCAGGGCACCGCGGCGGATATCATCAAGCTGGCCATGGTGCGGGTGTATGATGCGCTGCAAAAGGAAAAGCTTCAGGCCCGCCTTACATTGCAGGTGCACGATGAGCTGCTCATCGAGTGCCCGCCGGAGGAGGCCGGTTTGGCATCCGCACTGCTCAAGAACTGCATGGAGCAGGTGGTAAAGCTGAAGGTGCCCCTCATCGCCGAGGTCAACCAGGGCCCCAGCTGGTACGAAACAAAGTAACGCAAAAGCGCAGCCTTTATCCGCCGCTGGCGGCACCCGGCTCACTCGCAACGCATCCCGCCATGTATTCAAAAGCCAATTTGTCACTGCCATTCAAAAACGGCATGAAAAGTGACTACAGGTACGTTGTATCCGTATCCTCCATAGGTTTATACGTTGGCTGCCAAGGTTGCAGCATAGGACAGGGAGGACAAAAAATGTATGTAATCGCCCTCACCGGGGGCATCGCCAGCGGTAAAACCACGCTGCTCAACGCCTTGCACAAGCAAGGCGCACCGGTGATTGATGCCGATCAGATATCCCGCTCCCTGACCGCGCCGGGCGGGGATGCCTTGCCGCTTATACGGGATGCCTTTGGTGAAAGTGTATTTCATATTGATGGCACCCTGAACCGCAAGGCGCTGGCATCCGTTGTTTTTGCCGATGCGGAGGCACGCCGCCGCCTGGAGGCGATCATCCATCCCATGGTAGCCGCCCGTGTCGGCGGGGAGCTGTCCGCGTTGGGCCAAGCGCACATGGCCGCAGTAATGGATATACCGCTTTTGTACGAAAGCGGTATGGAATCCATGGCTGATGAGGTCTGGTGCGCGTATGTGCCCAAGCGGGAGCAGTTGAAGCGGCTTCGCGCAAGGGACGGTCTCACCTCAAAGCAGGCCCTTTTGCGCATGGGCAGCCAGATGGATCCCCGCGAGAAATGCCGCAGGGCGGATCATGTGATACTGACTTCCGGCACACCGGAGGAAAGTGCGGCCCAGGCAGTCCGCCTCTGGCAGGAAGCTTTGAAGAAGCTGGGAGGAACACACATTGACTGATACCCACCCTATATCACCATCCGCAACCGGCCGCGCTTCCCGCCGCCCGGTACGGATGGATCGCTGGATAGCCATTTTGCTGATTGTTCTGTTGCTGGCCATGATCGGCCTGATACTGGCCAAAGCGATGATGGAGACATATCTGTATACACAACAGGCGGCAAGGGCGGCGGCCCATCAAAAGCTGCTGGCGGAGCATCCCCTGCCCGAACAATATTTGCCGGCGATTGAGGCCGCAGCGGTGGAGAACAACGTGAAGCCCGCCTTCCTGGCCGCCATCATACTGTGCGAAAGCTCCTACCGCAAGGATGCCGAAAGCTCCGTGGGCGCCCGCGGCCTTATGCAGGTGATGCCCGATACCGCCGAATGGATTGCCGATAAGCTGGGGGAAGAGAATGAGTACCATTTTGAACGGATGTATGACCCCCTGACGAATATTCGCTACGGGAGCTGGTATTTAGGGTATCTTTCCCAACGCTTTATGGGCGATCCTATCCTTGTGGCCAGCGCCTACCATGCCGGGCAGGGCGAGGTGTCGGGCTGGCTGCAAAATCAGGATTACTCCCTGGATGGGCAGACGATACACATCAACGACATGGCGGACGGTCCCACAAAACAATATGCACAAAGGGTGGTTTCGGCCTATGCGATTTACGAGAGATTGTACTTTACCAAGGAGGAGCAGCCTTCCTAAAGCGGTTTGCCTTGCGCTGTGCCTCATGCTGTGCCTCCCTGCGGGGGCAGCGGCATCCAATGTGGGCACCGAGCTGACCATTGGCATCATCTCCACCAAAACAACGGAGATTTACCCGCTTGCACCCCTGGAACGTGACCTGACCTCCCTGTACGCGCTGGTGTACGAAGGTCTGGTCACCATTGACGACGATTACCGCCCTCAGCCGCTTTTGTGTGAGCGGTGGGAACAGACGGGCAACGGCAAGACGTGGACGTTTTATCTGCGCAGCGGCGTTACCTTCTCCGACGGCACGCCGCTTACCGCAAACGATGTGGTGGCTACCGCCCAGTATATAATCGATGTGGCCAGCGCCGAAGGCGCCACGGACAGGGGCTACTACGGAAACCTGCGCTACTTCGTAGACAGCATCAGGGCGGATGGAGACCTGAAGGTGATCGTGAAGGCGGAGCGGGCCTATTACGGGCTTCTTTACGCCATGACGTTTCCCATCCTTCCGGCGGACCGCATTCAAATGCCGTCCCCTCCCGGCACAGGGCCCTACATCATTTCCTCCTTTGCGGCCCAGGACTACATTTGGCTTTTGGCCAATGACAAGTGGTGGCGCCAAAAGCCCAAGGTCGAAGGAATCATGGCCATTTTTCACACCTCCAATATGGAGATCATCAACAGTTATGAGTATGCCCGGGTGGATGCGGTATTCACCCGTTCCCTTGCCGCCGCCCAATACAAGAGCGGCACGGCATCCCTTCGGCTGGACTACCGCTCCCGCCAGCTGGAAACGGTGCTCATCAACCATCAGTCCTTTCCGCTGGAAAGCCTCAAGGTGCGCCAGGCCATCCGATACGTTATCGATGTGAATAAAATTGCCACCCAGGTATACATGAACCTTGTGTACCGCACCGATACGCCTCTGCCCGCCGGCAATTGGCTGTATTCCGACGCGCCAGGAGCCTATGTCTGTGATATTGAAAAGGCAAAAGCACTCCTGGCGGAGGAGGGCTGGCGTGATCTGGATGGGGACGGTACCCTGGACAAGGTGGTGGAAGGGGCTCCAAAGCCAAAACGCCTGCATCTGCGGCTGCATGTCTATGAGGATGGCGACAACAATGTTCGCGTTGAAACGGCAAACATGATGAAGGATATGCTGGCCCAGGTGGGCATTGAGGTCGAAGTCAAGACCACCACCTTTGAAGATGTCAGCAGCCGCCTTTCCGCTGGGTCTTTTGACCTGGCCCTGGCCGCTTACCAGATGGATATGGCGCCGGACCCGGGCTTTGTGCTGATGGGCGGCAATACGGGAAATTATTGCCGTTACCGCAATAAAGAGATGGACGATCTTTTCAAGACGCTGCGTTCCAGCGCCGAACCGGGGGAGTTTGCCCAGGCTTTGGCGGCAATACAGCAGAAATTTGCGCAGGATGTTCCCTTTATCTGCCTGTTTTACCGCAGCGGCACCGTCTTGACCCGCAAGATGTACACCACCGCCAGGGATGTCAGGGAACTGGAACTGCTGCGCGGCATAGAAAATTTTGCGATCAATGGAAATTAACTCGGCGAAAAAAAGCCCGCTCCATAAATGGAGGGGCGTATATATGAATGCCAAAGCACATATCAGGGGTATCGGGGCGGCAATGATGCTGTTTTCCTGATACCTATATCTGGTTCACCAGGGAATAAAGCTTTTTGTTAAACCTGCGGGTGCATTTGAGCGCCCGTTCGATGGGCATGTGGAATACCTTGCCTTGGCGAACACCGATTACATGATTGCTTACACCGTCGCGCAAAAGCTGCACGGCCATATTGCCGGCCTCAAAGGCGAAGGCACTGTCGCGGAAGGTGGGGCTGGCGCCCCGCTGTGTATAGCCCAGCACCGTGGCCCGGGCTTCCACCATGCCGCATTTCCGCTTAAGTACGGATGCGAAGCGCTCCGCGCCCATAGGCTCGCCCTCATAGCATTTCTTGCCGTTGGCATTGAGGAAGGCATGAAAATCAAAGGGCTTCATGGATTCCCAACAGCCTTCAGCCACCACGATGGTAGCCCTGGTATTGCCTTGCGCGATAAGCTGGTTCAGTCGGCGCGCCACCGAATCCACGCTCCAGGTCACCTCGGGTACCACCACAATCTCCGCGCCGGTGGATACGGCCGTGTTCAGTGCGATGTCGCCGCAGTGGCGGCCCATTACTTCCACTACCGCGGGCCTGTCATGGCTGCGGGAGGTGGCGCGGATGGAGCGCACGGCGTCCACACATACATTGACAGCCGTATCAAAGCCCAGCGTCATTTCCGTGTAAGGAAGGTCGTTGTCAATGGTTCCGGGGATGCCAATGCAGGGGATACCCAATTCGCATAGCCGCATGGCTCCCTGGAAGCTGCCGTCGCCGCCGATGATTACCAAGCCGTCTATTCCCTGCTCCCTGATAAAGCGGGCGGCCTGCTCCCGTACGGCGGGATCAAGGAATTCCTTGCAGCGCGCGGTGCGAAGATAGGTGCCCGGCAGGTCTGCAATATCCAGCACCGTGTCCAGCTGCAGTTCTATCAGGTCGTCTTCCAGCTTTTCGTTTTTGTGAAGCAAGCCGTTATAGCCCCGCTTGATGCCTGTAAGCGGCATGCCGTACATGGCGGAACTCCGGGCAATGGAGACGACGGCCGCATTCATACCTGGGCTGTCGCCGCCGCTGGTCAATACACCGATCTTTTTCATAAAAATCATCGCTCCTGGCTGTGATATTAAGTTCTCCATAATGATAGGCATGCTTTATTCGGCAAACCATATCATTTTTATTATAGCACGTCTAAACGGCCCTTGCCAGTTCTTTTTTTCACAATCTTCCGGAAAGAATTCGGCCCCGAAATTTGTCTGAAAACAGGAATTTTTACCCCTGCGGCGAACTACATGTGCATGAAGCAAGCGGGAGGTGATACGGTGGGAAGGTGGAATCCCAAGGTGGACGGCGCCCATGCGGCCCGGACGCTGTCGATGGCTATCGCCCATCAGACCGTTTCCCAAAAGGAAATGCAGGAGAAGGACTTTGTGCCTTTCTTGCAATTGCAGGAGAGGCTTCGCCAGGCGTATCCCACGCTGTTTGCCGCGGCCCATGCGCAGACGGTGGCAGGCGGGTCGATTCTGATGCTGTTGCCCGGCGCTCAAAAGTCCAGGCCGCTTTTGTTTCTTGGCCATCTGGACGTGAGGCCCGTTGAGGATCAGGCCGCTTCCCTGTGGGGGGAGCCGCCTTTTGCGGGCGCTATGGCCGGGGGGTATGTGTGGGGGCGCGGCTCGTGGGAGGGCAAGGGAAGGCTCATCGCGCTGTGCGAGGCGGCGGAGAGCCTGCTGCTGGACGGCTGGCGGCCAAGCGCCGACATCTGGTTTGCCTTTTCCCAGGACGCCTGCGTCTTTGGCTCCAGCGCCAAGCAAATGTGCAGAATTTTGCAGGCCCAGGGTGTAGAACCCGCATTTATACTGGACGGCGGCGGAGCGGTGGAAGGCCGCTTTGCCAAGGTGGGCGTGGCGGAAAAAGGATATGCGGATGTCACGCTGTCCATAGCGGGGGAAGGGGGCTATGCGGCCCAGCCCGATTCGCCCACCGAGCTGGAAAAGCTGGTGCAGGCGGCGGCACGGGCAGTGCAAAACCCCATGAAGCCCAGGCTCAGCCCGCCAGTGGAATGGATGTTCCGGGCCATGGCCCCCCACCTGCCTTTCATAAAGCGCATGGCATACAAAAACCCCAGGCTGTTCTGGCCCTTTTTGCGCATGGGGCTGCGCTCGGGCAGCATCCCCCAGGCGGAGCTGCGCAGCACCGCGGTCATCACCCAGGTCAATGCAAGCCCATTTCCTGACATGCTCTCCAGGCACAACGCGCTGACCTATCATTGCAGGCTTTTGCCGGGCGATACGGTGGAGAATGTGATAGCCCACCTCCGCGCCGCGGCGGGGCCGGGGGACATCCGCCTCATGGTTCAAAGCGCCGAGCGGCCCAGCGGGTTGTCGCCGGCCGGCGGCCCGTCCTGGGAGGCGCTAACCACGGCCATCCACATCCTGTTTCCCGATGCTGTACCCGTTCCCAGTTTGATTTATCACACAACAGATGCCAGATGCTATGAGGAGCTTTGCGGCAACATCTACAGGTTTACCCCTTTTTGCACAGGGGAGGGGCAAGGGCTGTTGGCCGTGAATGAGCGCATTTCCATTGAAAATCTCGAGTTGGGCATACAGTTCTACCAGCAGATGCTGCAAGCGTAATAAAGGAGCTTTGGATTGGCATGCATCCGAACACCACAAAACAGCTTTTATGGGCAGCCGCCAAGGCTGCCTTTCCTCACACCCTGCCGGTCATGGCGGGATATCTGTTCTTGGGCGCGGCCTTTGGCATATTACTCGGAGGTAAGGGGTACGGTCCTGTATGGGCGCTGGCCATGAGCCTGTTCATTTATGCGGGTTCCATGCAATTTGTGGCTGCGGGGCTCCTGGCTGCCGCCTTTTCCCCTGTAACGGCGCTGGCTGTAACCCTGCTTGTCAACGCCCGTCACCTGTTCTATGGCCTGACCATGCTGGAACCTTTTTCCCAAATGGGGTGGCGCAAGCCATACATGGTATTTTCCCTTACGGATGAAACCTATGCGCTGCTGGCCGGTATGAAGCCTCCGTCCACGGCGGGTGAGCGGGATGTGTTTTTCTTGATTTCCCTGATGAATCAATGTTACTGGGTGCTAGGTTCCCTGCTGGGCAGCCTGGCGGGGGGATGGCTTACATTTGACGCTTCCGGCATTGCGTTTGCCATGACGGCGCTGTTTGTGGTGATCTTTGCGGACCAGTGGCTGAACGCGGAAAAGGAGAGGGCGGCCATAGGGTTTTTGAGGGCGCACGGCCCCGCCGTCATAGGCGTCGGCGTTTCCGCCGCCAGCCTTTTGCTCTTTGGGCCGGACAGATTCCTGCTTCCCGCCATGGGCGGCCTGCTCATACTATTCACGGCGCTGCGCAAGGTTTTTGAAAGGCCGGTGGCCGAATGAGCGGCCTTCAGGCGGCGGCCACGGTGGCCGTTATAGCGATTGCCACGCTTGCCATACGCGTCGCGCCATTTTTGCTTTTTCCAAAGGCGCAAAAAACCCCGCCCTTCATACGGTATCTGGGCAGGGTGCTTCCCCATGC
>JAEWNM010000123.1 GCA_023392755.1 Bacillota bacterium | reverse complement strand
GCATGGGGCTTGCCACCACGGCGGTTCTGGTGTTCTCCAACCTGATCATCTCCTGCCTTCGCAACATCATCCCCGGCAATGTGCGCATACCATCCTTCATTGTGGTCATCGCCTCTTTCACAACCATCGTGCAGCTGCTGATCAAGGCATATCTGCCCGCCTTGGATCAGACACTGGGCATCTACATTCCCTTGATTGTGGTAAACTGCATTATATTTGCAAGGGCTGAATCCTTCGCGTTCAGCAATCCCCCCATGGCTTCCATTATGGATGGTCTTGGCATGGGCGCGGGTTTCACATTGGCTATAACCATTCTCGCTTCTCTTAGGGAGGTAATCGGAAAAGGCACATTCTTTGGGATGCAGATTCTTCCCGCATCTGTGCCGCCCATGACCATTGCAGGTGAGGCGCCTGGTGGATTTATTATGCTGGGCCTTGTGCTTGTCATGGTGAACCTTGTGGTCAAAGTCACCGATAAGAGAAAAGCTGCCAAAGCGGCCAGCGAAGAGGAGGCTGCATAATGGAGTACTTGCTGATACTCATTGGCTCCATTCTTGTCAATAACTTTGTCATGTCCCAGTTTTTGGGCATTTGCCCCTTTCTGGGCGTATCCAAGAAGCTGGAAACGGCTCTTGGCATGGGGATGGCTGTTACCTTTGTAATGGCACTGGCCTCGCTGATTTGCTATCTCATTTACGCGTTTCTTTTGGTACCGCTGGGCCTGGAATACCTGTACACCATTGCCTTCATCCTGGTAATCGGCGTATTGGTGCAGGTGGTGGAAATGGCGCTGAAAAAATTCAGCTTTTCGCTGTATCAGGCGCTGGGCGTATATCTGCCGCTGATTACCACCAACTGCGCTGTGCTGGGCGTAACCGTTTTGAACATGAAAAAGAGCTATGACCTGCTACAGTCTGTTGTGAACGGCACAGGCTCGGCGCTGGGCTTTACGCTTGCCATCGTTTTGTTTGCGGCGATCAGGGAACGGCTGGCCATTTCGAAAATGCCCAAGTGGATGGACGGCTTTCCAGGCGCGCTGATCACAGCCGGCCTGATGGCCATTTCCTTCCTGGGTTTCAAAGGTTTGATCAAATAGAAAGGGGAAGATCATTTGAATGGCATTTTAACCGCCACTTTAACGCTGGGCGGGTTGGGCCTTTTGTTCGGCATTGTTTTGACAATAACCTCCAAAGTGTTTGCAGTACCGGGCAATCCGCTGCGCGATGCACTTAGGGAAGCGCTTCCGGGCGCCAACTGCGGCGGTTGCGGTTATCCTGGCTGTGATGCCCTGGCTGAGGCGCTGGCCTCCGGCAAGGCGCCGATAGATGCCTGCCCCGTGGGCGGGCCGGAAGTTGTTTCGAAAATTGCTCAAATCATGGGCGTCGAATCTGCTGATGCGGGCAAGGTGCGAAAGGTGGCACAGGTCATCTGCCAGGGCGGCTTGGACCGCTGCAAGACCAAATTCAACTACACGGGCATTGAGGATTGCGTGGCAGCCACGCTTGTATCCGACGGCAACAAAGCGTGCCATTACGCATGCCTTGGCCTTGGCACATGCGTCAGGGCATGCAAGTTTGACGCCATCCATATTGATGAACAGCGCCAAATTGCCGTTATCGACCCGGAAAAGTGCACAAGCTGCGGTGCCTGCGTGGATGTCTGCCCCAAGCATGTGTTGGCGCTGCAGCCTGAAAAGCTGCCGGTAAGGCTTTTATGCCGCGCCGCCGAGCAGGGGAAGCTGGTGGCCGACAACTGCAAAGCCGGATGCATCGGCTGCGAGATATGCTATCGGGAATGCAAGTTTGATGCCATCACCATGAAGAATCACCTTCCCCAGATTGATCAGGAGAAGTGCGTGGGCTGCATGATGTGCGCGGAAACCTGCCCCACATCCGCCATCTGGGGTGATTTTGACAACCGCATGATCGCAGAAATAGACAAATCCCAGTGTATCGGCTGCACCTTGTGCAAAAAGACGTGCAAGTTTGAAGCAATCAGCGGGGAACGCAAACAGCCTCACGAGATCACTGAAGCCTGCACAGGCTGCGGCGAGTGCGTTTCCAAGTGCCCGAAAAAATGTATCACGCTGCATGTGCGCGAGCATGTTCGGGATGAGTTTGCCAAAGTCGGCACAACCCCGTATGTTGCGGCCGTTCCGCCCGAAAAAAGCGTAAACTGAGCGGTTCATAGAATTTTTACAAAAGCGTAAGCCCCAATGGCGGCAAGGAATTTCCGGCATTGGGGTTTTCACATGCGCTGGTTTTCATTGCCTTTTGGTGTGGAAGCCTGTACGAAGTATAGGGGAATGTGATATAATAACTGGAACGCCGGACAGTATTGGGAGGGAACCATTTGCAGTTGCAGCCGCCTGTTGCGCCATTGATTCTGGCCTCCGGCTCACCCCGGCGCAGAGAGCTTCTCGGCTTGATGGGCGTGCCGTTTGAAGCCGTTTCCCTGGACGCGGATGAAGAGTGCGAAGGTACCCCCGCAGAGCGCGTTTTGGCGCTGGCCGACCGCAAGGCGGCAGCAGCGCTTGCCATGTATGGGGACAGGCTCATTCTGGCCGCCGATACGCTGGTGGCGCGTCATGGCCTGGTCATGGGAAAGCCCGCCACTATGGATGAAGCTATGCAAATGCTGCTGGCACTCAGCGGCGGCTGGCACGAGGTATACACGGGCGTCTGCCTGCTGGACGGCAAAAGCGGCAGAAAAGAAGTGTCCTTTGAAAGGACACGGGTCCGGTTCTCTGTGTTGGACAAGCATCTGGCCCAGCTGTATGTACAAACGGGAGAACCTATGGACAAGGCGGGCGCCTACGCCATACAGGAGCGGGGCGGCATGTTTGTGGAGGAGATAAGGGGAAGTGCCTCCAACGTAATCGGCCTGCCCATGGCTTTGGTGAGACGAATGCTTTCCGATTTTGGCGTGAGCGTACTTTATAGATTGGATGTGTAGG
>JAEWNM010000065.1 GCA_023392755.1 Bacillota bacterium | reverse complement strand
TGCTGCCCCAGGGGTAATCCATGCCCAATGTGCTGCGGTAGCCGTCGGCATTCGATAGGGCCAGCAAATTCTCCGCTTCCTTGAGGACTGCTGATTTAACCCGCTCCAGGGAGGCTGGCGTCGCGTTCGCGCCCAGGGCAAGGTATGCCATGTGGCCATAGGTGCCCACATCCGCCCAGCCCAGGCCGGATGGTATCCCACTGGCGATCAGGCCGTCGGCAAAGGCCCGGTAAGCCTCCTTGCCTGTGGTGCGGTACAGCTCGCAGGCCGCCCAATAGCGTTCGTCATCATCCATTCCATCGCCGTATTCCCCGGTTACCACTTCGGGCGGGTTATGGAAGCCGCCTTTCTCATTGGGATGCGCCTCAAGGTATGTCCAGGCCTTTTCTGCGGCGGACAGGCACGTGCCGGCAAAGCCCGGGTCAACATCCTTCAGGATGCGGGCGGAAAGCGCCAGAATGGCGGCAAAATCCCCCGTGGCGGCGGTGGAGATGGGGCATACTATCAATGGCGCCGTTTCGCCTTCCGGCATGACCACGCCGGGGAAGGACGCGCAGGTTACCTTGTGGTATACGCCGCCCGACCGCTCATCCTGCATTTTCAAAAGCCAGTCCAGTTCATAGCGGACCTCGTCCAGCACGTCGGGAATGGCGTTTCCGCTTTCGGGCAGTTTGAAATCGTCGCCGAACAATGCGGGGTTGGCCTCATACGCAAGCAACAGGTCGGCGGCCGTCTTGGCCGCCGGCACCACGTAACGCCCATAGTCCCCGGCGTCATGCCAGCCGCCGGATACATCCTTTGTATCACTCGTGCCATACACCGTGGCCGGGGAGGTATGGCAGACGCCATGGGCAAACGCGCCCGCCATTTCCCCGGAAAGCGCCGAGCCGCAGCGCTGGTAAAACAAAAAACGAACCGCGTCGCGGAAGCAATTGCCGTATATATCTTCTCCAATCACAAAGGGGTGCGACTCCTGCCCGTTTGCCCGCAGGCGGTAAACGCCGGGTGACGTAACGGCGGTGAAATCTCCAAAGGCCACCATGTCGCCGGAGGCCGGATCAGCCTGAGGCTTTGAAAGGCTGCCCGTGCAGGCTGCTTTTCCTGCTTCGTCCACCACGCTGAATGTTGCCCCCAATGCTTTGCCCCGGAAGAATGCCACTTTCTTGCCGGTGGGCAGGTAACCGATCTGGTTCGCCAATATTGACGCGCTTTCTGTCTTTTTCCCCTGCTGTTTCACGTTTGTACCGTCCAACAATGACACCTCCACATTCTCAAAAATCAGGGTATGGGGCGCAAGGGCCTCGCCGCTTTCAGGCGTGCCGCAGTTGAAACACAGCCTCGGGGCGGGATCGCTTTTTTCCTTCATCTCAAACTCAATTTCCACCCGCACGCTTTCTCCCGCCGGCAGCGAAGCATCCTGCTGGCAATAGGCCCTGTAATCCCCGCCGTTGAGCTGGATTCGGGCCGTGATCATACGGGAAACGGAGGATGTGACGATGAAGGCGAAGCGGTACAGGCCGCCCGTTTCAAGCCCGAACCCGTCGAAATACAGCTGAACTGCATAATTGAGCGTGCCGGAGCTGTTCACTTCCAGAACACCTTTGCCGCCATCCGCGGTGAATGCGGCGCTGCCTCCCGATTCTGTATAGATGCCCCAGCCGGCCTTGCCTTTGGAAAAGTCCCCATTGGCCAAAAGGCTTTCACCCCGCGCAGATACGTTGAATCCCGTCAGAAGGCATGCGGCTGCCAGAAGCAGGGCGGTCAGCGGCCGCGTCCCGCGGCGCGTCGTTTTATGCGTGTTTATACTCTTTCCCTCCCTTGCGGTTGATTGTATGAACAGCACGCCTTTTTTTCCATTATAAGGCATGCGGGCGATTGCTTCAATCGTTTTCGTAAGTTTCGCGGCAACAAAAAAGGCCTCTTTCCGGCATGGTTCAAAATGCCGGGGAGAACCCGGGGATATGCAATTTAACTGCTATAACGGCAGCTTCCACACTTTGTGTCAAAGTACAAGCTGGACAACCGCCGGCGAATTCAGTATACTCGTAGACAGCATGCGGGACCGATTTCACTTTTGCGAAGGGGTGTATTCATGGACCTGGATCAGATGCGTCTTGACTGTGCGGTCAAGCAAAAGAAGGGGCTTCATTTTATACTGGCTTCCGTTGTCATATGGTGTGCGTTGATATTGGTGCATGCATCCAGGCTGCCTGTGATGACGAAAAATCTGATGACCTTTTGTTGCACCGCGCCGTTGATGCCCCTGGCGTATATGATATCAAAGGCAATCAAGGTAGATTTTCAAAACAAAGATAACCCGTTGACGAAGCTCGGGATTCTTTTTTCGGTGAACCAAATCCTGTACCTGTTGATAGCCATGTGGATTTATGCAGCCATACCGGATAAGATGCTGATGGTGATGGCCATGATCTTTGGGGCCCATCTGTTGCCATTTGGATGGCTTTATCGGTCAAAGACCTATATGGCCTTGTCTTTTGCCATCCCGGTTTTATCCCTGGCTGCTGGGCTTCATTTTCAGGCGTATGTATTGGCCGCCATAATGGCAGTGATCGAGATTTTGTTCAGTCTTATGCTGATTGCGGAGAACAGGAAGCTGGCATCCCAAATAAGCGCCGCGGGCATGTAGAACGATGGGAAGCTTCGGCTGCCGCCTCAATGAACAGTTGTGCGATGAAGACCTTGCTTTTATAGCAAAAAACCAGCCTGTCCAATCGGGACGGCTGGTTTTTTTGACGATTCGTGCGCTCAGGCGTTTTTCGCCAGCTCCACGAGCTGTGCGAAGCCCGGAGCGTCATTGACGGCCAGATCGGCCAGCATCTTGCGGTTGACTTCCACGTTCTTCTTCTTAAGCCCGGAGATGAAGGTGGAATAGCTCATGCCGCTGAGTCTCGCGGCGGCGTTGATACGGGTAATCCACAAGCGGCGGAAGTCGCGCTTGCGCAGCTTGCGGCCGGTAAAGGCATAGCGCAGGGAACGGGCGACCTGTTCACTTGCGGCATGGTATTGTTTTGATTTGGCGCCAAAATAACCTTTGGCCAGCTTCAGCACCTTGCGGCGGTTTTTCAGGGAGCTGACAGCCCTTTTGATACGTGCCATGGTTTTTCCTCCTTCAGCCGGGACGGCTTATTTGTACGGCAGCAGAATCTTGATGGTGCGGGCCTCCGCCTTGTTGTCCACAACGCCGGCTGCGCGCAGGTGGCGGGTGCGCTTGGTGGTCTTCAAATGCACCTGGTGGTTGGCGTTCTGCTGTTTATGCCGCACGACACCGTTCTTGGTGATGGAGAAACGCTTGGCGGCGCCACGGTGGGTCTTTTGCTTAGGCATGGTGATCCTCCTCTCCAAAGGTTTACTAATTTGCCGGGTTGGCGGTCTGCTGGCCGTTAGCGCGGGCCTTGGCGCTGCGCTCGGCGAAGCTTTCCTTTTCCGCTTTGGGCGCAAGGATCATGATCATGTGGCGGCCATCCAACAGGGGGCGGCGTTCCACAGTGCAATACTCCTTGGTGCGCTCGATAAAATCGGCCATTACCTTCATGCCGATTTCGGAATGGGTGATTTGACGGCCCCGGAAGCGGATCGACACTTTCACCTTATCCCCTTCCTGCAGGAAGCGAATGGCGCTTTTTGCCTTGGTCTGCACATCGTTTTCCTCGATCGTGGCAGACAGCTGCACCTCCTTCAGGGAGACGATCTTTTGATTTTTGCGAAGCTCGCGTTCACGTTTGGCCTGCTCAAAGCGGTGCTTGTCGTAGTCGATAAGCTTGCACACGGGCGGCAGCGCGTTTGGAACAATTTTCACCAGATCCAGCTGCGCCTCCTCCGCCAGTTCCATGGCCCTGCGGGTGGGCATAACGCCCAGCTGCGCGCCGTTTTGGTCGATCAGGCGTACTTCCTTGTCGCGAATCTCCTCATTGATCATCAGTTCTGTGTCGATGTCCATACACCTCCAGTTTTTTTGTCCAGGCAAGCCGCTTATGCTGTGAAAGCGCACAAAAAGCGG
>JAEWNM010000036.1 GCA_023392755.1 Bacillota bacterium | reverse complement strand
CGATTATCTGTACCGCGCCGACCCATCCCGCAGCCGCCTGACGGGAGGGAGCGGCATTGGCCTGAGTATCGTAAAAAAAATCGTTGGGGAGCATGGGGGAGAGGTTTGGGCGGACAGCAGGCCGGGGCAAGGCAGCGTGTTCATGGTGAAGCTGCCGCTTGACAGGCCGTAAACGCCGGATAAAATTTTTGATGTGAATACCTGAAAAAAAGGATGGCACCCTCTTGCAAAGCACGCGGGAGGGTGCTATACTGTGTTTGCTACTGAACATAATACACTAGTAGCCGATGAACAGAAGGGGAGGGACGGCATGAACCCGCAATTCAAAAAGGGCGTGCTGGACTTGTGCGTGCTTGCGGCGCTTCGCCACAGGGACGCCTACGGATACGAGCTGGCGGAGCAGATATCCAGGAGCATTGAAATCGCTGAAGGAACGCTGTATCCGCTGCTGCGCAAGCTGAAGGGAGACGGGCTGTGCGATACGTATCTGTCGGACGAGTCGGGCGGGCCGCCCCGCAAGTATTACAGGCTGACCGAGGCGGGAAAAGCGGCGGAGGCGGAGCTGAGGCGGGAATGGCTGACGTTTGTGCAACAGGTGAATGACATTTTGCTGGAGGGTGAGGCGGATGAATGAGTATTTGCAGGCGCTCAAAAAGGCGCTTGGACGGCTTGACGAGGCGGAGCGGGACGACATTCTGGCGGACCTGCGGGAGCACTTTGAAATAGGCCTTTCCCAGGGGAAGACGGAAAAACAGATCGCCGGGGAACTGGGGGAGCCTGAAAGCATCGCGAAGCTATATACCGCCATCAACGCCACAGCCCAGGCGGAAAAGACAAGGAAGCCGAAGGACGCTTTTCGCATGGTGGGCGCGACATACGCGTACCGCGTGGGCAAGGGGCTGCTTGTGGGCACGCTGTATACCGCGTTCATACTGTGCATTTTTCCTGTATTCGTTCTGGGACCGGCGCTGTGGCTGGGCGCCGCGGGAGCGGTATTCCTGGCCGCCATGGAATGTGTGAAAGGATTCATAGCCTATGGGGTGGCGGCATTCTTTACGGCGGTTATGCTGACCGCGTTGGGAGCCTTGTGCCTGATGGGGGCGAGGTATGTTTGGGGAGTTACCATCGGCGCGCTGTCCGGACTGGCCCGGCGCAGGCTTAACAAAGGGGAAGGAAAGGAGACGGAGTAATATGAAAAAGCGGTTGAAGGTATGGCTGATTGTGCTGGTGATAGGCGTTGCCGGCATCGCGCTGACGGGCACATATTTGATGGGGACCGGAAAGCTGATGTCCTATGAGGCCAGGGAGGATTTTCCCCTGAAGGGGGATTTTCAGGAGCTGAAGGCAGACATAAGCCGCGCCCAGGTGAAGGCCTATCCCACCGAAGGCGCGCCGTCCGTTGAGGTGTACGCAAAAGCATGGGTGTCAGGCCCCATCGATCTTACACGGCTTTTTACCATGTCGGAGGAGGACGGTGTGCTGACCGTAAGGGAGATACCCTTTGAAAGCACGTTCCTGGGCCTGTTTCCCCAGCCTTATGAAATGACCATGACATTCCATGTTCCGCAGGCGGTCTACGATGATTTTGCGGGAGGCCGGCCATGAACACCGCGGTGATTACAGGGGCAACTTCCGGCATCGGCTTCGCGGTGGCAAAAAAGCTGCTGGACATGGGCTGGCGCGTGCTGCTGGTGGGGAGGACCGCGGAAAATTGCGGGAAAGCGCTGGCGGCGCTGCGCACAACGCATCCCGGCGGCGAGATTGCATTCTTCTATGGCGATCTGATGCAGCAGCGGGAGGTGAACCGGGTGGCCGCGGAGCTGAATGAATATCTGCTTGCAAACTGCGGCGGCCGCCTGCAGGCGCTTATCAACAATGCCGGGGCTGTGCGCGCCTGGTATACCACCACGGAGGAGGGTTATGAGCAGCAGTTTGCCTTGAATCACCTTGCGGGCTTTTTGCTCACCCACCGGCTGATGGGAGCGCTGAAGAAAGCCGGGGGACGGATGATACTCACGGGCAGCGGCTCCCACAAGCACTGCGCCATACGCTGGGACGACGTGATGTACCAGCGGCGGCGGTACAGCTGCCTTGGCGCTTACAAGCAGTCAAAGATGTGCAATATGCTGTTTGCCGGGGAGTTCAACAGGCGGTTTGAAAAAACGGGCGTGCGCGCCTATGTGGTGGACCCCGGCCTTGTAAGCACCGACATCGGGTTCAAGCAGACAAGCGGCCTGGTGCGCGCTGTATGGTCCATGCGCAAAAGGAAGGGAGACCCGCCCGAAAAGGCCGCCCTCACCTACGGTTTTCTTTGCGGCCCGCCTTTTGCGCAAAAGGGCCTGTATTATCTTGAATCAAAAGAGGCCCCCTATGACCGGCGGGCGGACTGGCCGGAAGACAGGGTGAAGCTGTTTGAGATGAGCGAAAGGCTTTGCGGCATGGCCGCCTTTGGGGAGGAAGAAGCATGACGGTTTTGATCACGGGCGCGGGCGGCGGCCTTGGGCGGGCCATGGCGCTGGAGGCGGCGCGGCGCGGTTATGATTTGATGCTCACGGATGTGAATGCCCAAAGCCTTGCATTTTTCCGGGACGGCCTTATGCGCCAATACAATGTGAAGGTGGAATCCCTGCCCTGCGACCTGACGGACGCGGCGGACGTGAACAGGCTGTTTGAATATGCAAGGGCCGGGAAAATGGAACTCAATATGCTTTTGCACGTGGCAGGCATCGACTTTGAGGGCGGCTTTCTGGAACTGGAATGCGACAGGCTCATAGATATTGTAAAGGTCAATATCGAGGGCACGCTGCGGGTGCTGCATGGCGCGCTGGGCACACGGGATAAAAACAGGCGCTTTGCCATAGTGGTGGTATCCAGCCTGGCCTCAATGTACCCCATGCCCCTCAAAGCCACCTATGCGGCGTCCAAACGGTTTCTATTGGATTTTTCCATGGCGATGTCCCAGGAGCTGGCGGGGGAAAACGCCACGGTCACGGCGCTGTGCCCCGGCGGGCTTCCCACGACGCCCGGCGCGATGCAGGGTATAAGCGCCCAGGGCTTCTGGGGGCGTATCACTACCAACAGCCTGACGGCGGTGGCACGGCGGACCATTGCAAAAGCCCTGCGGGGAAGGCGCGTGTATATCCCGGGCACGGTCAACCGGCTGTTCAGCATACTGGGCCGCCTTGTTCCAAGAGCCGCGCTGACAAAGCTGCTTTATTCCAGGTGGCATAAGGCCAGGGAAGGCCATGCGGCGTCCTGAACAAGCAGGCCCGCCGGCCTGTGCCGCCCCGCGGAAGTGAAGTTTCACTTCCGCGGGGCGGCACTTTTCGCCTGTAGCCCTGCGCACCGGTCCTCGCTGCGCTTGACCGGTGTTTCGTTTTCAAATCGCAAAGCTATTTGAAAACTCCAGGTTCGGGGATTATCCCCTCACCCTGGGCTGACGGCCGGCGAAAAGCGTAAGGAATGCTTCCTTCGCATGCGCCCCGCCCGCCCGGCAGAGCCGGGCGAGACGATTACCATGGAAGGGGCTCCGCCCCTTCCATGCATCCTCGATAGCTTGTCTGGCTTTATTGATACACTGGGGCGCGGGCAGGGACAACGCATTTGAAGCCTAGTTATTTCTATTGGAAATTTGTGTCTTCCACTTTGCGTCCAGGTATAGCAGGCCTTGGTTGTTTCAAGGAGGAAAATGCAACATTTTTAATGTACATCGCATCGTTTTCAGGGGGATTCGCCCCTGCGAGGGCGACCAAAGGGCTTTCCGGTCGCCCTTTGGAAACCTTCGGCTGCGAGAATCCATATAATAGATTAAAAATGTGCTTGCCCTGGGGGCGCGGGTGTTGTAACACACCCGCGCCGTTTTGTGGTAGAATGGGTATATTCAGGCGGAATGTACGGAGATTTGAGGCCGGCCCCAAAGGCGGATAGCCTGCTAAAAGGCAGAGGGCCGGAACACAAATGCGGCAAATGATGAAGCGGGGAGGTTTTAAAGTGGCATATACCCTTTGCCCGGCGCGCACCG
>JAEWNM010000355.1 GCA_023392755.1 Bacillota bacterium | reverse complement strand
ATGGATACACAATTGGGCCATATCGCCGGGCTGCTGGATAAGGAGGAGGGTGTAAAAACGCCCCTGCAGCGCCGGCTTTCGGCCATGAGCAAAAAGCTGGCTTTTGCCGCCATCGGCGTTTGCGCCGTTGTTTTTTTGATCGGCGTGCTCTACGGCAAGAATGCCGGAGAAATGTTCCTGACAGCCATCAGCCTGGCGGTGGCGGCCATCCCCGAAGGGATGCTGGCCATCGTCACCATCGTACTGGCCATCGGCGTGCAAAAGATGATCGCCCAGCATGCCATCATCCGCCGCCTGCCCGCGGTGGAAACGCTGGGCAGCGCCACGGTGGTCTGCTCCGACAAGACGGGTACCCTCACCATGAACCGCATGACGGTGGTGGCCGCCAGCGCACCCTTTGAGGCCGGGGATGGCCAGGCTTTCCGCAGGCAAAGCGCCGCGGTGCTCCTGGGCACGGCCATGGTGCTGTGCAACGACGGGCAGGAAGGCCGGGCGGATGGGAAGGAAATCTTCCTGGGCGACCCTACCGAAACGGCGCTACTGGATTTTGCCAAGACGATGGGGTATGAAAAAAAGCGGCTGGAAGCGAAAATGCCCCGTGTGGACGAGGTGCCCTTCGATTCCGAGCGCAAGCGCATGGCCACCATACATAAGGAAGGCGAAAAGCTGCGCATATTTGCCAAGGGCGGCCTGGATGAGATACTGGACATCTGCACCCATATCCAGGACGGGGGCGTTCGCCCCATCACCGGGGAGGATGTGGAGCGCATACAGCAAGCCGCCCGTGAAATGGCCGACGCGGCCTTACGGGTACTGGCCTTCGCCATGGGCGATGCGCCTTCGCTTTCCCGGGGGGACAAGCAGGCGGACTACGAAAAGGGCCTTACCTTCCTGGGCATGGCGGGGATGATCGACCCGCCCAGGCCCTCCGCCCGCGACGCGGTGCACATGTGCCGCCAGGCGGGCATCAAGCCTGTGATGATCACGGGCGATCATAAGGCCACCGCGGCGGCCATCGCCAGGGATCTGGGCATTTTGGGCAAGGGCGACCGCGTGGTTACGGGCGTCGAGCTTGCGCGGATGGACGATGACAGGCTTCGGGAGGAAGTGCGCAACATTGCCGTGTATGCCCGCGTTTCGCCGGAGCATAAGCTGCGCATCGTAAAAGCCTGGCAGTCCTGGGGCGACGTGGTGGCCATGACGGGCGACGGCGTAAATGACGCCCCGGCGCTCAAGCGTGCGGATATCGGCATCGCCATGGGCATCACGGGCACCGAGGTGAGCAAGGAAGCCAGCGCCATGATATTGACTGATGACAATTTTGCCACCATCGTGTCCGCAGTTTCCCAGGGGCGTACCATATACAACAATATCCTCAAGGCTATCCAATTCTTGCTTTCCTGCAATCTGGGTGAGATACTGACCATCTTCGTGGCCACGCTGCTCAACTGGGCGTCGCCGCTGCTCCCCATCCATATCCTGTGGGTGAACCTGGTGACGGATACCTTCCCGGCGCTGGCGCTGGGGATGGAGCCGGCCGAAAAAAACATCATGCAAAAACCGCCCAGGGACCCGCGCTCGGCGATTTTTGAAAAGCCACTGCTTTTCCGCCTTGGCTATCAGGGGGCGCTGATCGCCCTTCTCACGCTGTGCGCCTTTTTGATCGGCCAGAAAACCAGCGTGGCGCTGGGGCAGACCATGGCCTTTGCCGTTCTGTCAGGCACGCAGATTTTCCATTCCCTGAACCTTAGAAGCAGCACCTTTTCCCTGTTTCAAAAAGGTCCCGGCAACAAGTGGCTGCTGATTGCCGGCGGGGCTTCCATGGCATTGCAGGCGCTGGTGCTGCTTACGCCCTTTCTGCAAAACATTTTCCGCCTTGTGCCCATGTCGCCCGTGCAATGGCTGATTGTCGCCGGCCTTTCCATAGCGCCCATCCTGGTGGTGGAAGCCTTCAAGGCGATGGGGTGGACAGGGGAGAAGCTGCAAAGGAAGCATTGAATCGGGTATACACTAAGGGACCGCCAAACGCGGTCCCTCAGCCCATCAAAAACCCAGGGAGGTATCGGAGGGCCGAAGCTCTCCGATGCTAGATCGCAAACCAGCGACATGTGCGGTGGTTTGCGAAGGAATTTCGAAGAAATTCTCTCCTTGCCCGAGCAAACGGCCGCAAAATGGCATCGCCATTTTGCAGTGCAGCGAGGGAAAAGCTCAACAAAGTGGCGTCAGCCACTTTGTTGACACACTGAGGGACCGCCAAACGCGGTCCCTTTTATCGTGCATGGCGGCGGGCCTATGTTTTGGAAAAGTCGCCGATCCTGCCCAGATGGTCGCCCACAGTGAAGTAATTGTAGGGCGAGTAGATCAGCGGGTTGATAGCGCGCAGGTCGAGAAAATCCATGCGCTTGACCGCCTGCGCAAGGTTGATGCTTTTGATCTGCGCGAAATAGGTATGGGTTTCACCCAAAAGAACCGTTTGAAGTACCTGGCACTCATAGCTGAAGGCGGCATTGCGGATCAGGGGCACATCCATCACCGCGCCCTTTTCCGCATCAAAGGGCACGCCGCCCGCTTCCCTTTCGCGGGTGGCTGCGTTGCACTGCTCCAGAGCCGGCAGCATATCGGGCGTAGCCACCGTGGCCGATAACAGGCCCGTCCTTTGTATATTCTCCTTTGTCGCTTTCCGGCCGTACATGCTGATGACCAGGCAGGCAGGGCTCCCGGCGGTATAGCTGATCCAGGAGATGGGGGCAAAGTGCGCGCGGGCGTCCTCGCCATAGGTGCCGATCAGAAAAACCTGCTGGGTGAAAAAGCATGGGTTTTGCGTGTCTAGATGTTCCATGACAGTGCCTCCTCCACGGTGAATGAGTGGTTTACCGGGCCGTGGTAATAGTTGCCATGGGCGGCCGTGAACTTCAGTATGCAGTAATCCTCATCGTCTATCCCTTTGGGATAGTAGATTTCATACCCCTCACGCCACAGCCTGGCTTTGTGCGCCCGGTCGGTCAGCACTTGCATCCGCCCCACCAGCATCAGCCCCTGAAAGTCCGTCTCCCTGCAAAAATAGATGCAGGCCTTGGGGTTTTGCAAATACTGGCCCGTTCTCCTTGCCGACAGGTTGGAGGAGAAATAGTGGGTGGCAATCCCCTCGCTTGACAAGGTGAACACAGCTTTGGTATTGGGGTAACCCGCTTCGTTCACCGAGGAGATATACACGCTTTTCGCGGTTTCAAGAAGTTCCCTGATTTCATCCTTAATGGAAGCGTTCACGGCTTTTCCTCTCTTTCGTTCAGGTTGTTCAGCACCCTTTTGAGCATGCCTTCAAAGGACTGTATCTCCTCTGTGGTAAAACCGCGGTAAAACAAGGCACTCATCTGCTCCGATACGCGCCTGTAGGCCTCCTGCAATCCCCTGGCCTTCTTCGTGAGCACAATCAGCATCTGCCGCCTGTCGCCCTTGTCAAGCACGCGCATCACATAGCCCTGGTATTCCATGCGGTCCAGCATGCTGGTGAGCGTAGTTTTGGCAAGGCCGGTCCTTTTGGACAGCTCCACGATCGGCAAATCATCCTCCTGCCAGAGGACATACAAAATGTGCCCTTGCGCGCCGTTGAACTCCGAAATCTCGGCCTCGCCCAGCAGCCGTTCAAAAATCCTGCCCTGAAGCTGTTTGATCTTGGAGATCAGAAAGCCGCCTTGGGTTTCCTGCATCCACACCACTCCTCCCTAATAACACTATATAGGATAATACTATATAGTACTAATGTCAAGAAGTTTCTCCGATATTCACGGCCCTATGATAAAAGCAGGGGGAAGCATATGCATCCGCCAAACCAAAGCGAAATGCGAACGCACAAAAAAGCCGCCGTTTTCGCGGCGGCTGGATAGGTATGCGGTTTGTATTGATGCGCCCAAAGAGTATCAGCGCTTGGAGAACTGGGGGGCGCGGCGGGCAGCCTTGAGGCCGTACTTTTTGCGCTCCTTCATCCGCGGGTCGCGGGTGAGGAATCCGGCCTTTTTCAGGGAAGCGCGCAGCTCGGGATCAGCCTTGCACAGCGCGCGGCTGATGCCGTGGCGGATGGCGCCGGACTGGCCGGTAAGGCCTCCGCCCACCACATTCACCAGGATATCAAAGCTCCCGGCGGCATTGGTGAGTGTAAGGGGCTGCCGAACAGTCATCTTCAGGGTTTCCAAACCGAAATAATTGTCGATTTCCCGCTGATTGATCACAATTTTGCCTTCACCCGGCACCAAACGGACGCGGGCAACCGCCTTTTTGCGGCGGCCAACGGCATTGAAATCTGCTTGAGCCATGTTGTTTTACGCTCCTTTCCGCGTCACTTCAGTTCCAGTTTTTCGGGCAGCTGGGCTTCGTGGCCGTGCTCTGTGCCGGCATATACACGCAGCTTGGTAACCATGCGGCGGCCCAGGGGGCCTTTGGGCAGCATGCCCACGATGGCCTTTTTCACTGCGAACTCCGGCTTGTCGGCCATGAGCTTGCGGTAGGTGACTTCCTTAAGGCCGCCGGGATATCCGGTGTGCCTGTAGTAGATTTTGTCATCCAGCTTGCGGCCGGTAAGGATCGCCTTGTCGGCGTTGATGATGATCACATGGTCGCCCGTATCCATGAAGGGTGTGTAGATGGGTTTGTGCTTGCCGCGAAGAATCCCGGCAACCTGGCTGGCCAAACGTCCCAGCGCAAGCCCGTCGGCATCGACAATATACCATTTCCGCTGGATGGCCTCGGCTTTGGGCATAAAGGTCTTCAAAAGGTATTCCTCCTCGGATTAGGTCTGAAAAGTTTGCGGAACCCATGATGGTCGCATGCGTCCGCCATTGTCAATAGTCCCGGGGCTAGCGGAGTCTATTGATGCCATTTGCTATCATATAATATTTCCCCATGGCTTGTCAAGGCCAAATGCCGTTTTTTCGTGAAAGCCAACGCATTTCAATGCTCCTGGAGCCATTCCGCCAGCAGGGCGGCCAGCTGGTCTGACGTCTGCACATACAGGCTGTCGCTGCCGCCAAAGGGGTCGGATACAGGCCTTAGCAAAACCGTCGCTTTGTGGGCATATTCCGGAAAACGCTGTATAAACTCCCTGCGGTGCGCTTCGGTCATGCAGAGCACCACATCCGCCTTTTTCGCCAGGGCGGCGCTCACGCGCTTGGCGCGGTGGCCGCGAAGGGAAAGGCCCCGGGCGGCCATGGCCCGCTGTGCGCCGGGGGATGCCGGCGCGCCGGGGAAGGCGATAAGCCCCGCGCTGTCACAGGTGATGTCAAGGCCGAGCTTTTTGCCCATATCCTCCATCAGACATCTGGCCATGGGGCTGCGGCAGGTGTTGCCGGTGCACAGGAACAAAATGTGGGCCATGCGACCTCCTCATGGGAAATTTGCTGTCATTAGCCTAACCATCTTTCGGTAATGCAATGAAAGGGGCGTTTGAAAAAGTCTGCTCATCCGCGTCAACAAAGCGGAAGGACGCGGCACGGCCCAGCCTGTTCATAATGGCAAGGCCAAGGCCGCTGGCCTCAACGACCTCACTGAATATGCATTCAATTCCTTCCCGGTCCATGCGGCGCAAAACGTCAAACAGGCGCGCGGCAACCTGCTCCTTTTGGGCGAGGCTTCCAATATCCTGGGCATACCGTTCGCCATAGCAAGGCATATGCTCGGAAAGGGCCAGTATGCACGCTGTTTTTCCTTCACGAATGGATGCGTCATACAGGCATTTCAAAGCGGAGACGGCGTTTTCTTCCCTGCCGGATACCAGCGTCAGCATGCCCCTTGGCGCGTAATGCCGGTGGCGCATGCCTGGGGAAGGCGCGGCTTCGCCCGGCGCAAGGGGCTGTAACAGGCTTCCCGCCGTTTCCACAGGGCCAACGGCCTGGGAGAGCATCTCCGGGGTTACGCTGCCTGGGCGAAGCACCAGGGGGATTTCCCTTGTCATATCCACCACGGTGGATTCCAGCCCCACGTCGCAGGGGCCTCCGTCCAGAATGAGGGGGATGCGCCCCGCCATGTCCTCCAGGACGTGTGATGCCCGGGTAGGGCTGGGCCGGCCGCTGCGGTTGGCGCTGGGCGCTGCCACGGGGCAGCCGCAGGCCCAAAGCAGCCTCCTGGCCACGGGGTGGGAGGGCATGCGCACCGCCACCGTATCAAGGCCCGCCGTGGTCACACAGGGCACGGCTGCCGTCTTTTTCATGAGCAGCGTCAAGGGGCCGGGCCAGAAGGCGTCCATCAGCTTCAGGGCTTTCTCATTGGGATGGCATAGCGGATACAAATCTGCCCTCTCGGCTATGTGCACGATGAGGGGATTATCGGCCGGGCGCTCCTTGGCGGCAAAAATCGAACATACCGCCTGCTGGTTCAGCGCGTCCGCCCCCAGGCCGTATACCGTTTCGGTGGGGAAGGCAACCAAATCCCCCTTTTGCAAAAGGGAGGCGGCATATTGTATGGCTTCTTCGGTGGGCGGGAGGCAGCGGGTTTCCATCAAGGGCAGGCTCCTTACTGTTTTTCATCGGTACTATAACCATATTGCCAGCAAGCATCCCGATACGATGCCCAGTGACAAAAGCAGCGTTTCTATGCGTCCCGAGCTTTTCTTCTGCGCCTCGGGTAAAAGGCTGGCGCAGGTGATTTGAAGCATGGCCCCCCCGGCCAGCCCCAGGCAGGCCGCCAGTGACTGATGGCCAAACCCGCCCGCGTACAGGCCGATAAGGGCGCCCAGCAGCGTGGGGAACCCGCTGAAAAGGGCGGCCAGCAGCACGCGGTTCAGCTTCATGCCGCCTTCCCTAAGGGGCAGCGCCATGGCCAGGCCTTCCGGCACGTCGTGCAGTACGATGGCCAGGCACAGCGCCAGGCCAAATACCGGCGCGTCGGCATATCCCGCGCCTACCGCCAGCCCTTCGGGAAAATTGTGCAGCGCGATGCCGATGCCGATCAAAAGCCCGGAGCGGAGCAGGGAATTGCTTCCCCTGCGCTGTTCAAACCGCGTTAACAGCACATCGGACAAAAGCATGAAAAAAATCCCGGCCATAAGGGACACGATAGCCGTGGACCGGTGCAACAGCAGCGCTTCCGGCAAAAGCTCGAAGCAGACGATGGAGATCATCAGCCCGCCCGTAAAGTGCAGAATACGGCTGATGGCCCGTGAGGTCAGGCGTGGCAGCAGGACGGCGATCAGCCCCCCAAGCCCCGTTCCCAGAAAACCTGCGCTGGCGCTCAGGATCAGCATCGCACCATAGTCCATAGCGTTTCCCCCTTTGCTCCCTGCATGCAGGGTATGCCGGGGGGAAAGTCCATTATGCTTCCTGTGTCAGCTGGCGCAGCAATTGCGCCTGTTCCTCCATCCGCAACGCGTCAATAATTTCATCCGGATCGCCGTCTACAATATCGCTGATGCGGTACAGGGTAAGGCCGATGCGGTGATCGGTAACGCGGCCCTGGGGAAAATTGTAGGTGCGGATGCGCTCGCTCCTGTCGCCTGTGCCGATTTGCCCACGGCGATTTTGAGCGTATTCCGCGTCCTTTTCCGCCTGCATGCGCTCCAGAAGGCGTGATTTCAAAACCTTCATGGCCTTATCCCTGTTCTTAATTTGACTTTTCTCATCCTGGCAGGTGACCACAAGGCCCGAGGGCAGGTGGGTTATGCGCACCGCCGAGTCAGTGGTATTGATGCACTGGCCGCCATGGCCGGTGGAGCGGTAGACGTCAATGCGCAGGTCACCCGGATTGATGGAAACCTCCACATCCTCCGCCTCGGGTAATACCGCCACGGTGCATGTGCTTGTGTGTATGCGCCCGGAGGATTCGGTGGCGGGCACCCGCTGCACGCGGTGGACGCCGCTTTCAAACTTCAGGCGGCTAAACACGCTGTTTCCATACATAGAGAATACGGCTTCCTTTACGCCGCCCAGTTCGGTTTCATTGATGCTCACCGGCTCTACACGCCAGTTGTGGCGCTCGGCATAGCGGGTGTACATGCGCATCAGCTCCGCCGCGAACAGGCTGGCCTCCTCGCCGCCGGCGCCGCCCCGTATTTCCATGATAATATTGCGCTGGTCGTTTGGGTCCTTAGGCAACAGCAAAACCTTCAACTGCTGCTCCGCTTCCTCTTTTCGGTCCATAAGGGAGCGAAGCTCCTCCTGGGCCATATCCGCCAGGTCAGGGTCCTTCAAAAGAGCCTGGGTGCCGTCCAGCTCCATAAGCAGCTGCCGGTAGGCTTCAAAGGCGCGCACGGATGGTTCCAGCTGGGCATGCTCCCGTAACAGCTTTTGCCACAGCGCCTGATCGGCAATGATGTCGGGCTGGGAGACGGCGGTGGACAGCTCCTCGTAACGGTTCTGCATCCATTCAAACTTGTCGAACATGGTTTCCTCCTGGGAGGGATTTGGGCGATAGGGCCGATACGATCCGCGGAACATGGCTCAGATCGTCGAAAACCTCGGTCTGCTCAAACAATGGGGCCAGCAGGCTGCGCACGGCCTCCGCCTGGCCGTATCCCACCTCGCAAAAAAGCGCCCCGCCGGGGCATAGGGACAAGGGCGCTTCCAAGGCGAGACGCCTGTAGAAAAGCAATCCGTCCGGCCCGCCGTCCAGGGCGGCGCGGGGCTCCTTGAGGACTTCCGCCTGCAGCGTTTCGCAGGCTGACGCCGGTATATAGGGTGGATTGCATACGATCAGGTCAAACCTTCGGCCAGGAACGGCCGACAGGAAATCACCCTGAAAAAACGCTGCCGCCGCTTTGTGAAAAGCGGCGTTTTTTTGGGCCACGCAAAGCGCCCCAATGGATATGTCGGCGGCATAGACATCCGCTTGCGGCATAAAAAATGCGATGGCAACGGCCAGCGCACCGCTGCCGGTGCAAAGATCAAGCACCTTGGGGACGGCTGGGCCGTACTCCTTAAGCCAGGTCAGCGCCCGCTCGCAAAGGAGCTCTGTCTCCGGGCGGGGGATAAGCACGTTTTCATCAACGTACAGCTCAAGCCCCATGAACGATTGGCTGCCAAGTATATACTGCAGCGGCTCCCGGCCTATGCGCCGCGCAAGCAGGGCATGAAAGGCCGCCTTCCCGGCGGGGTTTAGCACCTCGCGTCCCCGCAGCGAAAGCGCCATGCGGTCAGCGCCCAGAGCATGGGCCAGCAGATACTGGGCATCCAGGCGGCTGTCAGGGACGCCGGCGCTGTCAAGCGCTGCCGCCGCTTCCTTTAAGGCTTCATAGACGGTCATGATTGCGCGGGTTCAACAGCGGGGGCACCGCTTACAATGGTGTAGCCGTCCTTTGTGGTTTCACCTTCCGGCAGGCCGTACAGCGCTGCGTTCATGGCGGCGATGGCCACTTCCAGCATTTTATCGTCCGGCGTGCGGGTGGTAAGCTTCTGCATCATCAGCCCCGGCCAGCGCAGTGCACTGACCAGCTTGCCGTTTGCATGGGCCAGGCCCTTCAATATTTCATAACTGATACCGGCCACCACGGGCAAAAGCGCCAGGCGGCTCAAAACCCTCAAAATGTAATTGCTGCCGTTGTAGCCTACCAGGGTATAGAGCAGTATGGCCAGCACGAACACGATCAGCAGAAACGTAGTGCCGCACCTGGGATGCAGCGCTGAAAACTGCCGGGCGTTCTCCGGCGTCAGCGGCAGATTGTTTTCATGGCAGTACACCGTCTTGTGCTCCGCGCCGTGATACTGAAAGGTGCGCCGCACATCGGGGATGGTGCCGCAAAAGACCATGTATCCGATCAGTATCAGGATGCGTGTCAGCCCTTCCAGCAGATTGACGGTTACCTTTGATTCAAAGGTTTGCCGAAAAAAGCTGCCGGCCAGTGCCGGTATCACAAAGAACAGGCCTATGGCCAGCGCCACCGCCAGCACCGCCGCGGTGGACATTACGATTTTGTCAATGCCCTTGCCCAGCTTTTTGGACAGCCATTTTTCAAACCTGGTGGGCTCCTCGTCCATCAAGCCCAGCATATTGCTGCTTAGTTGCAGCGTTTTCATGCCCAGGGACAGCATGCTGCCCATGCCGATAATCCCCCGGAAGAAGGGATAGCCCATCCATTTATGCTTTTTCGATGGCGGGACATACGTGTCGCGCTTGACCACAATGGAACCGTTGGGGCGGCGCACCGCCACGGCGATAGCCTCCGGCCCCTTCATCATAACGCCTTCCATCACGGCCTGGCCGCCTATATCAACGCGTTTTTGTACGGGACTGCTGTTCATTGCATCATTCCTCTTTCCGCCCGGCTCACGCACAGGCAATATACAATCATTCGACATGGCATGGCGCTATCCCTGCCGGTGGTTTCTGGGAATGATCAAAAAAAGAAGCAGGCCGGCATGCCGTTCTGCTTCTTTATTGGACAATAGTTTACATTCCGAAACGCTTCTTGAAGCGGTCCACACGCCCGCCGGTGTCCACCAGCTTCTGCTTGCCTGTGTAGAAGGGATGGCACTTGGAGCAGATTTCCACCTTCAGTTCCTTTTTTACGGAGCCGGTTTCGAACGTTTCACCGCACACGCAGCGAACGGTGGTGGTCCCATACTTGGGATGGATTTTATCTTTCATGATTTCACCTCTTTTGCGCATGCGCTTCTTGGCCTTTCACAGCCGCAGACATGATTTTATCATAGATGCGCAGGTTTTGCAAGCGTTGCTTTGTCAAAATCGGAAGAATTCTCTTTTCGTTTTTGAATATGCAAAACTTTTGGCAGATAGCAAACGGCTTTGGCGGGGGAGGTTTCATCACATCCCGATTGGCCTTGTTTTTGCATGCGGGCGATTGATAATCGCCCCTACGCCGGGGTGCGCTTATTTTCCTGTACCCCGATTGAAAATCTTCAGGGGAGCAGCGAGGGGGAACCGCGTTTCCTTCTCGTTTGCAATCGTGTCACCCGGTTTTGCCGGGTGCGCGGGTCGCTTGCGAAGCAAGCTTTTCTTACACTTTTCATCGACCGCACATCCCAGGGTGAGGGGATCATATCCCCGAACCTGAAGTCATGAAGCTTTTATCACTTCATGACGGAACACCAGCCGGCGAAGCGATGGATGGTGCGAGGGATTGAAGATGAAAAGTGAGATTCAAAAAAATGACATAGTCGTTTTTTTGAAAGCGTCAGCGTTGGAGGACAAAACCGCTTTTTTCCCACATACTGATCCAATCCTGCAGCCTTGCGAACAGGTCGGCGTTGCACTTTGTTTTTTCCATCATGGACAAAAGCTGTTCTGTGGCATCCTTGGCGTTGGCGGAGGAAAGAACGCCGCGTATGGAGCGTATGCCATCCAGCTCCTTAGCGCTTAACAGCAGCTCTTCGCGCCTGGTACCGCTCTTTTGCAGGTTCACGGCGGGGAAGACGCGCTTTTCCGAAAGCTCCCGGTCCAGCACCAGTTCCATGTTGCCGGTGCCCTTGAATTCCTCAAATATGATGTCGTCCATCCGCGAACCCGTTTCCACTAGAGCGGTGGCGATCACGGTGAGGCTTCCGCCTTCGCGAATGTTTCTGGCCGCGCCGAAAAACCGCTTGGGCTTGTGCAATACGCCCGGGGCCAGCCCGCCGGACATGGCCCGGCCCGTTTGCGGGGCAACGGCGTTATAAGCGCGGCTCAGCCGCGTGATGCTGTCCATAAGGACAACGACATCTTTCTTCTGCTCCACCAGGCGCTGGGCCCTTTCAAGCACCATTTCCGCCAGGCGTACATGGTTTTCCGGCATCTCGTCAAAGGTGGAGGCGAGCACCTCGCCCTGTATGGACTCACGCAGGTCCGTCACTTCCTCGGGCCGTTCATCCACCAGCAGCACCATTACATGCACATCCGGGTAATTGCGGGTGATGGCGTTGGCGATCTTGCTCAATATGGTGGTTTTGCCGGCCTTGGGCGGCGCTACGATCAGCGCCCGCTGGCCAAAGCCGATGGGGGCGATGAGATCCACCAGGCGAATCGCCAGATCGGCGTTGTTGTCCGTATTCTCCAGTGTGATGCGCTTGCTGGGGTACACCGGCGTAAGATCGTCAAAGGAAACCCTGTCCCGCAACTCGTCGGGGTGAATGCCGTTGACGTCGGTGATGTACAACAGCGCGCTGTACTTGTCGCCCTCCCGCTGGGGCCGCGTTTTGCCGGTGATGCGATCGCCGGTGCGCAGGCCGAAGCGGCGGATTTGCGCAATGGATACGTAGACATCCTTGCTGCCGGGCAGAAAGTTTTCCGCCCGCAAAAAGCCGTAGCCCTCGGGATGGATTTCCAGTATGCCGCTACCGTCGCCGCATTCGCCGGTGGCCAGCATCTCCGGCACGGCGGGGTTGGAGGTGCCCAGTTCGCGGTTATAGTAGCCCGTGTCCCGGCGGGGGCGGAAATACGTTTCCTGGCGGAAGGGATCGGCGCGGAAAGGCTCTTGCCGGTACGGCTCCTGCCGGAAGGAATCACGGGGGGCAGGCTCCGGCCTGAAAAGGTCGGGCTGTGATGCCTCGCCGCGGAATCCGTCCTGCCGGAAGGTGTCCTCCCGGTAGTTGTCGGGCCGGTATGCGGGCCTGGGGGCTTCGCTTCTTTGGGTTGGCCGCGCGTATGCATCCTGGGCCGCGGGCCGGAATGTTTCCTGCCTTTGCGCCGGGCGGAAGGACTCCTGATCCTGGTCTGCGGTCTCCCTGCGTACGGGCGCGGCAGAGGCGGCACTGAACCGGTTGGGAACGGGAGCCGCGATCTCGCTTGTGTCGGGGGCGTCGGGTCCGAACCGCGGCGCATATCCCGCCGGGCGGGGCGGCGGCGCGGGCCGCACGGTTTCCTGCCGCATGAAGGGCGCGGGGCGCGGCGCGGGCGTGATGGACCGGGCCTGCCAGGCGGGCTTGGTGGAATACACCGGCCCGGTGGAGGAACGGCTGCTCTGAGGGTTGGTCCAGGCGGGGCGGTACTGAGGCCCGTCGGCCGGCTTTTCGGGGGCGGATGCCTGTTTAGGAGCGGGCGCTTCCTCCTCGTCCTCCTCCCCGCCGTCTTCCCGGGCGGCCAAAGCTTCTTCCTGCTCCGGGGCCGGCGCGGCTTGCGCCTTTACGGGAGCGGGCTTTACGGCTTGTGCAGGCACTTCTGCCGTTTCAAAAAGGGCTGCGGAAATGCGCGCCACGATACCTTCTTTGTCAAGGCCGGCGCTGAGTTTGATGCCTTTTTCCCGGGCCAGCTTTCTAAGGGATAGAACGGTCATGGATTGAAGATCCAGCATGGGCAATGTGTCCTCCTCAAATATGGCGTGTAAGGGCGTAAACGGACAAAGATATGCATGTAAATACGCTATGCGGAATACATGCGATTTATGCATGAAAAATACGTTTATTGTTTAACGGCAACCACCAGGTCACGCTGTACGGCTTGTTCCACCCAATGTTCAAAATCGTCGTACGGGGCATCATTCAATACATCAAATCCGACTTTTTGCAATTCCATCTTCAGTTCTGTCTTTTTTAGCGTATAGGTATTGAAAGATAGGGCTATGGCGCCGCCGGGCTTGAGCACCTGATGCCAGCCGGGCAGCGCTTTTTCAAGCAGAGGAAGAAAGCCATCCATACGCTGGCCCTTCCGTGGCGCATGTTGCACGCCGTAAGGCAGGTCGGCGATCATCAAATGTATCGTATTCTTCTTTTGCATGGCGGAGCAATACAGCGTATCCCCGTGAATCAGTTTAAGCACACGCGTATCTCCCGCCAGATAATGTTCGGGGGTATCGGCCAACTGCCAGGCTGTAAAGGGCGCGCTTTTTGCACCGGGCAAGGTCAGGCTTCCCTGGCTGACCTTGTGTTTAATGCGGTTAAGCTTGAGGTAGCGGCTGATAAAGGCCCCCGCCTCCTGAACATCCTTCCCGTCCGTCTCCACGCCTATGGCGTTGTGTCCGCGTCCAAGCGTTATGAACAGGGAGGTGGCTTTTCCGCACATGGGGTCAAGAACGAAAAGCGGCTCCAGTGACAGGGCAAACGCGCTGGCACACAGGGCGCAGTTAAACATCAGCCCTGTGAACGCGGCATTTGTCTTTCCCTTATATTTTAGCACTTCAGCCATATCCGGGGGGAGGTAGTCCGCAGTCTTTACGTCAAAGGGGCGGAGCATCCCGTTTTCCAGCGTGGCGCCCATATAAATGGATGAATGGCCGGAAATCAACCGCAGAGCAGAGGATGGCAAAGAGGAACAGGAAACGATAAGCCATGGGGCACCGCCCAAGTTTTCCCAGGCGACTTGGGCCTTAACATTGCATGCGCGCAGCATGCAATGCAACTCCTGGCAAGCCAGTTTTCGCAGGGATGCCACGTATCTTGTGTTGGCATGGGGCCACAATAGGAAGGCGTACTCCATGAAAGCCTCTTTTCACACAGCTCTGTAAGGATTATACCAAAAAGAAAAGATGCGTGCAATGCTTATTAAAGATAAATTGCATCTTTCACACATTGTTCACGCCCCTGTCCACCGTGCACATAAAAAAAAGCCCTTTCCCCGGGGGGAAAGGGCCAGGCATGAAAAATCAGTACTTGCGCTTGCGGGCAGCCTCTGCTTTTTTCTTGCGCTTTACGCTGGGCTTTTCATAATGCTCGCGCTTGCGAACTTCTGCCAGAACGCCTGCGCGCGCACACTGACGCTTAAACCGCTTCAATGCGCTTTCCAGGGATACATTC
>JAEWNM010000116.1 GCA_023392755.1 Bacillota bacterium | reverse complement strand
CTCCAATACGGCACCGATGCAGGTGAATCTGGTGGACGCGTTCCATGAAAACATCAGCTTCTGGGGCTGGACGAACAGCACCTCCACCGATACCGGCCTTTACCCCCGTGTCGTATCCCAGAACGCTTACGAGGATCCCGATACTGGCATCCAATCCATCAACTCGACCCTGGTGCTCGCTCCCGCTACGGTGGACAGTCAGGGCAATGTGATCCCCAGCGAAATGCAGTACGGCGTTATTGTGGAAGGCAACTACATTGAGCTGGAAGGCGATGCAAGCGTTGAGATACCGGTGCCCAACACAGGTATATACGCGGCATCCACCGACATCACCAATCCTATTGATCCTCTGACCGCGGTGCGCAAGAATACCAACACGGCGACGGTCATTGTGTGGGCCATCAACAGCGTGCTGCCGGTCACCGGCGAATGGATCATGCTCATGGTGCCCTTCGGCGGGCTGATGGCTCTGGCAGGCGTCTTGCTCCTGATCATGAACCGCAGGAGACAGCACGCCAAGTAATCCTCATGCACAATCGTATCGGGGCAGCCCTTTTTGAAGGACTGCCCCTTTACCGTCTTTTACACAAGGACTGTAACAACCATTCGATGGGGCAGAAATCCATTTTCAAGCGCTGGCAGCTATGGTATAATCAAAGCGTATCTGGCTTGGACTATATACCTCAGACGCCCAGTGTGATGGGAGGCATCACCTATGAATACGAAAAAAAGTAAACGGCCCGGAAAAAGAAACTGGATAGCCGTGCTGGCTGTTGTTCTCATTGCGGCGGGTGTGCTTGCTTTCGCCATCCCCCTTGCCTGGCAAAAGATCAACTATGGTATAGCCGCAAAAGAAGCGGCTGAAGCCGAGGCCCAAATGGATATCCCTGTGAAATCAGACTATCAGCCCGTGGATTATTCCGCTATGGAAAAAGGTATTACGCCAAGCTTTTCCGCAACGGAAATGGAGGAAGCCGCTGATCCGCCCGGTTTGCTGGAAGAGCTGGGCATCACAGGCCAGCCGTCCAGCCTGCTTTTTGGTATCGCATCTGCTAAAGCGGAAAACCTGGAACCCGCATCCATGCGGGATGCATTGAATGCGGGTGCCCAGGCGCTCAAAGCCGGCAGCAAAACGCCCTACGACGGCGAAGCGGTGTCGCTTGCACTTGCCCAAGCCCGGGAGCAGGTGGAAAACGCGTTTTTTTTGCTGACGCAGATACAGCCCATAACCAATACGGAGACGCTGGCATCGCTGTCAAACCAACGCGTGGTGGATGGCTTGACCCGCGGTGATAAAACCATTACCGCCGCAAGGGAAATGATATATGCCACGCTGACCGATCTGGAGGCGCTGCTCAAGCATGTGGAGGATCAGGCCGCTATTATTCTAGCAGACGGGCCTAAGGCCGGCATGGCCAAGAGCCGGGTTCTTGCGCATATGGACACGCTCTGCTCGTATATGATGATGGCGGCACTGCATCTTCCGGAGGATGATTACAAGTCAGCTATGGCACAGCACCGCGAGCTGGCGGCCTTGGCCGGGCAAGATACCAAGGCGCCGGAGGATGAAAGCGGATATGCAGCCATCGACAAGGATCCGGATGGTGTAAAAAGGTCATACCTGCTGGAGATTCCCGATATCAGTGTGAAGGTGGCTGCTTACCGATCTGGTTCTTTCAATAAAATGTATCAGAATATGCGCAGCGGCGCCGCCATGTTCCCCCGCGCTCCGGAACCTGACACGGTGGCCAACATTTGTATCAGTGCCCATCGGACAGGCACCAGAGATTATTTCCGCAATCTTAATAAGCTGTCCGCCGGCGATACGATATACCTGCATACTTCCCACCTGGGATCTTTCCAGTATGAGGTTGTTAAGGTGGGCATCATTGAAGCCAACGACTGGTCTGTAACAGGCGACACGAGCTATCCTGCCCTGACGCTGCTCTCATGCCAGGCATATGGGGGTATCAGCAATGCCCAACGCATTATGGTGCGTGCCAAACTGGTGGGTGTGGCAAATGGACAAAAGTAATATCGTCCATTAACATATACCGCTTTATAATGAGGAGTCATGGAATGACCAGGCAAATGGGGAAAAGGATTATCTCCCTGTTTTGTGTGTGGACAGCGCTGATACTATTGGGAACGATTGGTCCTTTATACGCATCGGCTGATACCGCCCCGGCAACAGGCATTGATTTTCACATCAGTACTTCCCTGGGACCTTATGCCCTTGAAAAGACACCGGATCGGTTTATGAAGGGCTTGGCCGGGGCGCTGGACAGTCTTGACCTGTCCGGGCATGTGGTTTTGCAAAATGGACAGGCCGACATTTCGGGAAATCTAAACTTGAATGGACTGTCTGCCATCGACTTCCGCCTGACGGGTTGGGAGGAGAGGCTGAGCCTCACCACCAATTTGTTCGGGCAGAAGCCTGTGGTGATTACGCCCCCCAATTATGTACCCTTTCTGCTTAAAATGTACCACTATTATGAAATACCCGTACAGTACATTGCTGTGTTTACCGATCCATATTCCTATCTGCATGGCATAAAGCCTGCTTTGGATGTATGGACGGAATTACTGGGGGGAACGGAAAGCCGATCCTTCAGCCCAAAGGAATGTATTGAGAAGGCAGAGTTTTTTTCCCAGGCGATGGAGAAAAACCAGCCGTTTTATTTCTGGCGCATGGGATTGCTGCAGCATTTTAACCTGGACGAGCTATTGAACGAGTTCCTTTTTGCGCTTCCCGACTGGATGGCCGGCCTTGTTAAGAAGGACGGTCTGAAAATACAAGTGACCGATCTGGAAGAAAACTGGGTCTTGGGCGGGAAGCCTGTTTATTCGCTTCAACGAAGCGGGGAGGCAACCCGTTGGCAGGTTGATCTTCCGGAATGGGAAGGGTACAGGCTTTCAGGCAACTGCTTAATGGAAGAAAAGGAGGGCGGCCTTTGGCTGTCTTCTGAATGGAAGCTTTATGAAGGCGACTCACCTTATGCTTATTTCAAACTGGACGGGCAAGGCCTGCCGGATGGCAAACGCATGCAGGGCAATGGCAGGATATCCGTTTCTATGGGCGGAGAAGGGCTGGGGTTTGACAGCACATATCTGGCAGGACTGAATTGGAACCAGCGTCAGGAAGGCGAGAAGACGGTGATTGAAGGCCAGGTGGCACTCCTTGACCCGGTTACAGAAAAAGCGATGTTCAGCGTTGACGGGCATATTGCGTTTGGGAGCACCCAAGAAAGCTTCTCTCCAAAAACAGCGGAGGATATACAGGGCATTGATCTTTTTTGCATGAGTGAAATGACGATGCCGGAGTTTTATGCAAACGCCAAATGGCCGTTAATACGTACCGCAATCCCCTTCCTGGTAGAACTGCCGGCGGGCTTCTTAAACGGCGTGGTGGACTGGATGGAGGAAAACGATATACTGCTGACGCTGATGGACGGAATGGGAAGATAAATATTTGTTCAATAGAAAAGGCCGCCGGTTGTTATGCCGGCGGGCGCAGACCATCAAAAAACCCAGGGAGGTATCGG
>JAEWNM010000274.1 GCA_023392755.1 Bacillota bacterium | reverse complement strand
TCCGCCCTGAAAGCGGACCACAATGTCGCTCTTTTCCGCCAGTACGTCCGTCACTTTCCCCTTGCCCTCGTCTCCCCAGTTGGCGCCAACGATGGTGCGGATCATGAGGCCCCTCCTTACTTTTGCCGGCTTCATTGCCGAAGGCCGCGGGCGCAACACAAAAGCGCCCTTACCTGTTATACAATACCAGGGCGCTTCTGTCAAGCGAACGGCAAGTACATACCATGCACTTTTTATTCGGCTTTTTTCGCAATTTTACAGGCTTTTGAGCCTTTCCGTGGCCTTTACTGTCTTTTCCCGGGTGTTAAAGGCGGTCAGGCGGAAATATCCCTCGCCGCTGGGCCCAAAGCCGGAGCCCGGCGTGCCCACCAGGTGCAACTTTGTAAGCAGCAGGTCAAAAAATTCCCAGGAGGTCATGCCGCCAGGCACCTTCAGCCAGAGATAGGGGGCGTCCACGCCGCCAAACACCTTTATCCCCTTTGCGCTCAGCGCCTCGCGCATGATCTTCGCATTTTCCATGTAGTAGGCGATGGTTTCCCTGATCTGCCTTTGCCCCTCGGGGGTATACACCGCGGCGGCCCCCGCCTGCACGGGGTAGCTCACACCGTTGAACTTGGTGGCCATACGCCGCTTCCACAGGCTGTTCAGCGCCACCTTTTCCCCGCCCAGGCCTATGCCCTTCACACCGTGGGGCACCACCGTATAGGCGCAGCGCGTGCCGGTGAACCCGGCGGTTTTGGAAAAGGAGTTGCACTCGATGGCCACTTCCTTCGCGCCTTCCACCTCATAAATGGACAGGGGGATGTCCGGCCGCGTCACATAGGCCCGGTAGGCGGAGTCGTAGATGATAATGCTGCCGTGCTCTCTTGCGTAGTCCACAAACACCTTCAGCTGCTCTTTTGTAAGCGTGGTGCCGGTAGGATTGTTGGGGTAGCACAGGTAGATCACGTCCACGGGCTCCTTGGGCAGCGCAGGCACAAAGCCGTTTTCCTCATTGCAGGATAGGTATGTAAGGTTGGTCCATTTCCCGTCCGCGCCAAAGTCCCCCGCCCGGCCCGCCATGGCGTTGCTGTCCACGTACACGGGATACACGGGATCGGTGACGGCTATGCGGCAGTCCGCCGAAAACAGCTCCTGTATGTTGCCCACGTCGCACTTTGCGCCGTCGGATATGAACACCTCGTCAAACTCCAGGGAAACGCCCCGCTTGGCATAATCGCTTTCCCGAATGGCGTTCACCAGAAAATCGTAACCGAAATCCGGGCCGTAGCCCTTGAACGTCTTCACGTCGGCCATTTCGTCCACAGCCTTGTGCATGGCGGAAATCACGGCGGGGCACAGGGGCTGCGTCACGTCGCCTATGCCCAGGCGGATGATGTCGGCGCCGGGGTTTTCCGCCGCAAAGGCCTTCACCCGCCGGGCAATCTCCGCAAAAAGATAGGAGCCGGGCAGCTTTTGATAGTTTTCATTGATGTGCAGCATATCTTTTCCCCCTTATCGCTTTTGAATAGATTTGCTCCCGCCGGACTGCTCCGGCCAGGCATAGCGCAGTGAGGCACGCATTGCACGCAGGTGAAAAGTGCATGCCCGATCAGATGGCAAAATCATTTCCCAAAATTACAGAAGCCAGTTCCCGTCAAACACAAATTCCCCAGGCCCTTCCTGGTACACGTGGTTATCCTTTGCGGACCATTCCACCTGCAGGCTGCCGCCCAGCAGCTTCAGGGTAGCCCGACGGTCGGCCTTCCCCTGCAAAACAGCCGCCACCAGCGACGCGCACGCGCCTGTGCCGCAGGCCATCGTCTCGCCGGTGCCCCGTTCCCAGACACGCATCTGTATCAGGTCCCGGCGGAGAACCTTCACAAACTCCACATTGGTCCGCTGGGGAAAGAGGGGATTGTTTTCAATCGCCGGCCCTGCCGCCGGCAGGTTTACAAGCTCCGGGTCCTCCACAAACAGCACGGCGTGGGGGTTGCCCATGCTTACGCAGGTTATCTGATATGTATGGCCAGCGGCCTGTATGCGCTGATCCAGCACCATTTCTCCCGGCAGGTCCACCGGGATGAGCCTTGGGTTCAGTTCCGGCGTTCCCATGTCCACCCGCACCTTTGTGACAACGCCGCCTTCCACCGTAAGCTTCAGGGGGCGCAGCCCGCTCAATGTGCGAAGCACGATGTCCTTTTTATCGGTCAAACCCCGCTCATACACATACTTGCCTATGCACCGGGCCGCGTTGCCGCACATCTGCGCCTCGCTGCCGTCGGAATTGAATATCCGCATCCCGAAATCAGCCGTGTCGCTGGGCTCGATCAATACCAGCCCGTCGGCCCCCACACCAAAATGGGGCCGGCTCATGGCGATGGCCAGCTTTTCGGGATTCTCCACAATCTCCTCAAAACAGTTCACATACATATAATCGTTGCCGATTCCGTGCATCTTGGTAAACCGCATGATACCCGCTCCTTTTCTTGCGAAATTGCAGGGATGTATAACCCGTATTATATGGGAAAGCCCGAAAAACTTCCACCAAAAGCGAAAATGATATGAAATCGTCATGCAACTGCAATATTCTGTTAAACCGTCTGTTGACGAACGCTGTGCGCAATTCTATAATAATGGGGTGAACCCCGGCATGTGCATTGTCCAAGGAGGTGCGTACGCATGCAAAAGCTACGGAAAATGGCAGCCATTGTGGCGGCAGCTCTCCTTTTATTGGGCCAAAACCACGCGTTGGTGGAGTCGGCGGCCGTACCGACGGAAACGCCCGCTTCCCCGGCCTTTGACCCTTTGAAGGAGGCGGGCTATCTTCCCGAGGGCATGGAGCCCTACATTCACAGGGATTGGGAAAACGGCTCCTTTTTGTATGTGACCCAGGATTTTCGCGTGGAGATTACCCGCTACCGGCGCACCGAGCCCACCAGGCTGGTATGGTACATCGCTGATATCCGCAGCGAAAAAGAGGTCATGGGCACCGTTACCTTCAATGAGGAGCGCCCCGGCCGCACCAACGGCCAGCCGGAGGCAATGGCGCTTCGCAGCAAGGCGGTTTATGCCCAAAGCGGCGACTTCTACTCCTACCGGGTGGCCAATGACCGCCGCACCGGGGTCATCATCCGGGACGGCGAAATCATCCACAGCAAAACCCATACCAAGCCCCTCATGGCGCTGCCCAACCTGGATACCGCCGCCTTCTTTCCCGACGGGAACATGAAGGTATTCGAGTCCTACGAGCATACCGCCAAGGAATACATCGAGATGGGCGCCACGCAGGTCCTGTCCTTCGGTCCCATCCTTTTGCGGGACGGCGCCGTAAACCCCCTGGTGAACACCAACTACACCCATCAGGAACCGCGCAGCGCCATCGGCATCATTGGGCCGGGCCATTACATCGGCATGCTGGTGGAGGGGCGCACCGATTTTTCCGATGGCTGCGGCTTGAAATTCCTGGCCGAAACGCTGTATGATATCGGCTGTACGGATGCCCTGAACCTGGACGGCGGCGGCACCGCCGCCATGCTGTTCATGGGTGAAAGCGTGGAATTGGGCAGCGGCAAAGGTGTTCCGGAAAACGCGCGGTCCATCCCGGATATACTGGCCATCGGCACGTACAATTAATGTAAAGGCGGCGCACACATGATCCTGTTTTGCAGCGACTATCAGGAAGGGGCCCATCCCGCCATCATGGCGTATCTTGCATCCATCAATTTTACCCAGAATCCGGGTTACGGCACGGATGATATCTGCCAGAGCGCAGCCGCGCTGATTAAGGCCAAGTGCCATTGCGAGGGAGCGGATGTCCATTTCCTTGTAGGCGGCACGCAAACAAACACCACCGTGATCTCCGCCGCGCTGCGCCCGCACCAGGGCGTGCTGTGCGCCCACACAGGGCACATCAACGTCCATGAGACGGGCGCCATCGAGGCTGCCGGCCACAAGGTGCTGGCCGTGAACAGCACCGACGGGAAGATCACCGCGGAGCAGGTGGAGCGGGAAGTCAGCCTTCAGGCTGATTTTGAACATACCGTCAAGCCCGGCATGGTGTACATCTCCTTTTCCACCGAGGTGGGCACCCTTTACACCCTGGCGGAGCTTACGGCGCTGCGCAGGGCGTGCGACAAGCACCGCCTTTATCTGTTCCTGGACGGCGCGCGCCTGGGCTACGGCCTGTGCGGGGAAGGCAACGACGTATCCCTTCAGGACATCGCCCGTCTGTGTGACGTATTCTACATCGGCGGCACCAAAGTCGGCGCGCTGTTTGGCGAGGCGGTGGTGATCACAAACCCTGCTTTGAAGCCCGACTTCCGCTACTTCATCAAGCAGCGGGGCGGCCTTTTAGCCAAGGGCTGGCTGCTGGGCGCGCAGTTTTTGCCCCTGTTCCAGGA
>JAEWNM010000172.1 GCA_023392755.1 Bacillota bacterium | reverse complement strand
CTACGGTACTCTCAATGGTTTGCTTGAGCACCACAAAATCGCCGGGGTAATCCAGGTCCACCCGGATCTGCAAATCTCCCTGGGATATTTTGGTGAACTTTTCAATCACATCCCCAAGGATGGTGCTTTGCAGCTTGTTGGCTTGCTGGATAAGCTTTGCCATTTGCCCCAGTTCGTCGCGGCTGTCATATTGTATCTGGGCATTCATATTGCCCTTGGAGATTTCGTTATACACGCTTCCGATTTCCTTGATGGGGGCTAGGAGCGCCCTGGTGATAATGAGAACGGCCAGCGCGATGACCAGCACCGAGATGACCACTACCAGTATCAACATGACCCAAGCCTGCGAAATGATATTGTTCGCGGTTTGCTTTTGAGCCGCTTCCCGCTGCTCGCCCACCACCATAAAGTCCTGCATGATTTTTCCCGCCTCGTTAAAGGCCGGCAGATAGGCATTTTGAAACATTGCGTATGCTGGCTGTGAGCTTTGCTGTGATGTATCATTGAGCAGGTTTAAAATGGCCTGGCGGGCCACCTTCGATTCTTCGAAATACGCTCTTGCCACAGCAATCTTTTCATCATTGGTATTGTTGCGCTGATTGTTTGCAAATGATTCAAATTGCTTATTCAGCTCAACGGCGCTTTGCTCAGACAAAGCAAGGGACTGTTCGTAGTCCTCGCCGTATTCCTTTTGGAGAATTGCCATGAGCAGGTAACGCTGGGTTGAAACCATATCACGCTGAGACGATATGTTGTAGTTGCCAAGGGGATATGTGTATCTCGAATACAGCTCAACCTGCTGCCCGATATTTGTTATGCTCCAGACTGTTACACCGCTGCATATCAGCAACATGACGAACATAACGCTGAAGCCGGCCATTATTTTCTTTTGGATAGATAAATTCTTCATAAGTAACCTGTTTCCTCCTCCATATACCCGTATCGGGCCTGAACCGATGGCGATTACCTGTCATATGAGCCGTTATGCCACTCCTTGCCGTTGAAGCGGCCAATCCCCTGGATGCCTACACAGCGGGCAGCGTACCTATACCTCCCAATCATCCGATGCCTGCACGGATTATTAACATTAGAATTGTCTACAATATGGCACTGTTTTTCCATACCCAGTTTCGGGGTATTTTTACACTGTTCGACAAAGCACCGTTTATCCTTTGAAGTCGGCATGAACAGTGCTCTTTTCCCCAAAAACAAAATAACCTTCCTTGCGGAAAGCTGAATTTCTATTGCTATAGCTGGAAGAGATACTAAGAAAAACACCCCTGATGCGGTGCATCAATGTTACTTATATCATAATTGGAAAATGGCAACTTGTCAAGCAAATCTTCAAAAAAAGGAGCGTGTGGGCGGTTTTTAAGCATGGCGCCACAGGATGATGCGCGGAAACCGCTTTTGCACTTTGCAATGGCTTGCGCTTTTGACTATACTAAGTCCCCGCTATGGGCGAAGGAGGGAAGAAAATGGAACAGATCGTGCTTAAAAACATAAGCAAGCATTTTCGCGTGTACGAGCGGCCGGAGGGCAAATGGGGCCTTTTGAAAGGCGCGTTTATGCGGAACATGCGGCGGGTGCAGGCGCTTGACAACGTATGCCTGACCATTGGGAGGGGGGAACTGGTGGGATATATCGGCCCCAATGGCGCGGGGAAATCCACAACCGTAAAGGTGATGAGCGGCATCCTGGTACCTGACAGCGGCGAATGCCGCATAATGGGATGTGTCCCCTGGAAGGAGCGGGTGGCGCATGTGGCAAGGATTGGCGTGGTGTTTGGACAGCGAAGCCAATTGTGGTGGGATGTGCCGGTGAAAGATTCCTTTGACCTATTGCGGAACATATACGCCATTTCCAAGGAGAAATACCAAGCACGGCTACATGAGCTTACGGATGCACTGGATATTGAAAATTTGCTGAAAACCCCCGTGCGGCAGCTTTCCCTGGGCCAGCGGATGCGCTGCGAACTGGCGGCCGCCCTGCTGCACAGCCCGCAAATCCTTTTTCTGGACGAGCCTACCATCGGCCTGGACGCCGTTTCCAAGCTGGCGCTGCGGGCCTTTCTCAAGGAGGAAAATCAAAAGTTTGGCACCACCATGGTGCTTACCACCCATGACATGGATGATATTGAGGCGCTGTGCAGCAGGGTGCTGGTCATCGGCCACGGCACCATTTTGCTTGACGGCCAGCTGGGAACGCTAAAGGCACGCTACTCTGCCGGCGACAGCCAGGATATCAACGAAACCATTGCGGCCATGTACCGGGAAATGGCGCTGTAGGTGACAATATGAATGGAATGAATCATTTCAAGGCCTGCCTGTCCATTTTCCGTATTCAGCTGCTACAAAGCGTGCAGTACCGCCTGGCCGCGCTGTCGTCGGCCAGTATCAGCATCTTCTGGGCGCTGATCGAGATTGTGGTGTTCACAGTGTTTTACGAGCATGCCCAAAACGGCGCCTTTCGCATGAACGGACTGACGCTTTCCCAGGTGATTTCGTATGTGTGGATCGCGCAGCTTTTGGTGCCGCTGCAGCCCATGAGCATAGACGGTGATATCCTTGCCCAGATTACCGGCGGGAATGTGGGTATCTCGCTGTGCCGCCCTTTGGGGTTGTACGGTCATTGGTTTGCCCATACCGCCGCCGGGCGGCTGGGCGGGTTCTGGCTGCGGGGCGGGCTGACGGTGCTGGCCGGGCTTTTGATGCCGGAAGCCATCAGGCTTTCCGGGCCGGCATCCCCGGCAGGGTTTTGGCTGTTCCTGCTATCGG
>JAEWNM010000152.1 GCA_023392755.1 Bacillota bacterium | reverse complement strand
GGCCACTGCTTAGGAGAAATTGAGGTCTTGGTGCGTTTGCCTTGAAATTGAGCCAGCCGGGGAAAAGGGTGTGGGTGAGCTGGCCGTGTCCGGCGGACGCAAAACACAAAACCGGGCAGGGCGTTCCGCCGTCATCATGCGCCCCGGGCGGGCGGCCGCGCGCGCTTTACAACGGAACCAAAACCCGCTACAATAGGATAGGGTTCGACCCGGAGAGGACATACAAATGGGCAAAATAATAGCGGTTACCAACCAAAAGGGCGGCGTGGGCAAAACCACCACCACCGTCAACCTGTCCGCCTGCCTGGCGGAGGCGGGGCAAAGGGTGCTTGCGGTGGATGTTGACCCCCAGGGCAACACCACCAGCGGGCTGGGCCTGAAGGCCGGCGGGAAAAGCGCCTACGAGGCGCTGGTGGGGCAGGCGGATTTGAAGGCCTGCATCGTATCCACCCGCGTCAGGCAGCTTGACCTGCTGCCTGCCGACATCCGCCTGGCCGGGGCGGAGGTGGAGCTGGTAAACCTGCCAAACCGCGAATACCGCCTGAAAACCGCGCTGCAAACCGTATCCGCCCAGTACGATTTTGTATTGATCGACTGCCCCCCGTCCCTGGGGCTTTTAACCGTAAACGCGCTGGCGGCGGCGGCCAGGGTGCTGGTGCCCATACAGTGCGAATACTACGCGCTGGAGGGCGTTACGTCGCTGATGAACACCATCAGCCGCGTGAACCGCACCATCAACCCATCGCTGGATATTGAGGGCGTGCTTTTGACCATGCTGGACGGGCGCACAAACCTGGGCCTTCAGGTGGTGGACCAGGTGAAGCGCCGCTTCAAAAGCAAGGTATACGCCGTGACCATCCCCCGCAACGTGCGTTTGGGGGAAGCGCCAAGCCACGGATTGCCCATTCACCTGTACGACAGCCGCAGCGCCGGGGCGGAGGCATACCGCGCCCTGGCCAGGGAGGTCATGGAGAGGAACGGGGTCAAATAGGCGGCTTTTAATACCGGTTCGGCGGCCGGCGATACGCCCCCTGGCAGGGCCGGCCCAACGGGATACGATATGGCAGGAAGTGTTTGCATGAAAAAAACTGGTTTGGGCCGCGGGCTGGACGAGCTTTTGCCCATGGGCGAAGAATTGCTGGGCAGCACCGTGAAGGAGATTCCCATCGGCGACATCGATCCCAACGAGGCGCAGCCCCGGCGCACCTTTACCGAGGAGAGCCTGAACCAATTGGCCCAGAGCATCAGGGAGGCCGGTGTGCTCCAGCCCATCCTGGTGGTGGAAACGGGCAGCCGCTACCGCATTGTGGCCGGGGAGCGCCGCTGGCGCGCCGCGCGGCTGGCGGGGCTTTCAACCGTGCCCTGCATTTTGAAGGATATGGACCGCCGCCAGCAGATGGAGGCGGCGCTGATTGAAAACCTGCAAAGGGAGGACTTAAATCCCATGGAAGAGGCCGCGGCCATCCGCGCCCTCATGCAGCAGTGCGGCTATACCCAGGATGCCGCCGCCAAGCGCCTGGGCAAGAGCCGCCCGGCCATTGCCAACCTTCTGCGCCTTTTGTCCCTGCCCAGGGAGATTACGGACATGGTTAGAAAGGGCACACTTTCCGCCGGCCACGCCAGGGTTCTGGCCGGGCTGGAGGATGAGGCAAGGCAGACCGACCTGGCAAGGCAGACCGTGCTGGCCGCCCTAAGCGTGCGGCAGCTGGAGCAGCTTGCCGCCAAGGCCCCGGACATGCCCCGGCAAAGGCCCGTGGCAAAGCCCCTGCCCCTGGAGCTGGCCGAGCTGGAAGGCCGCATGCGCGAGGTGCTTGGCGTGCGCACCACCTTTTCGGGCGGGGCGAAGCGCGGCAAGATCATATTGCAATACTATAGCGCCCAGGAGCTCGAAAGGCTGTACCAGGCGCTGGAGCGGCTGGCCGGGGATGATGGGGAATAGATGTATATGGATTGCGGCGGGGATGCTTCCTTATTGAAAAGGGCGCATCCCCGCGCTTGTCAGCCGGGAAGGGCATCGGGCGCTGACTGTTCAAATACATACACTTGGAAAGAATACAAAAGGGGCAGACCATGATGAGGAAAACGGCATGGATACTTGCCGGCGCGCTGCTGCTGCTAGCCTGCGCCCCGGCGCGGGGGGAAACGGGCGCGGCGGGCGGCGCCGGGCAGCAAGCGGGCAACGCCTATGGCATCGCGCTGCCTGTGAAAAGCGTGTTTGCCGATGGCTCGACCTCCTTTTTGATCGGCGCGGACGACACGCTGTACGCCTTTGGCAACACACGCCGCCTTGGCATAGGGAAGGAAGCGTCGGCCACGCCGGAGAAAATAATGGAAAATGTCGCGTCGGTGTCCGCCGCCGGCGACCATGCCCTCATCGTCAAAACGGATGGCAGCCTGTGGGCCTGCGGCGATAACGGGTTTGGCCAGCTGGGCAACGGGACAACCCAAAGCAGCGATGTGTTTATACGCGTTATGGAGGATGTGCAAACCGCCATAGCCGACAAAACATGCTCCTTCGCCATTAAAAAGGACGGCTCCCTTTTTATGTGGGGGGAAAAGGAATATTTCCTTGACAGGAAGGAATGGGACCGGTGGCCTGAAAACGGGAACATGCCGGAGCCTGTGCATGTGATGGACGGCGTCGCAGAGCTGGCGCTGGGGACAGGGTACGCCCTGGTGCTTGCAAATGACGGAACGCTTTATATACAGGGAAACTATCACTATACCCTGGTCATAGACGGCCGGCGGGATAGCTGGTATTACGACCTGACGCCCATTATGACCGGCATCCGGTCTGTCGCCGCCGCCAACGTGTATTGGCTGGCTTTGGGGCAGGACGCAAAGCTGTGGCATCACGGCAGATATTCCTCCGACATCAGCCTTAACTTTGGGGAGCCGGAGCTTTTGATGGAAAACGTGCAGGCCATAGGCGTTACGGATTCCTACACCTACGGCTCCGCCTTTGCGCTATCCGGCGACGGCACGCTGTGGGCCTTGGGCGACAACGCCGGCGGGCAGCTGGGCGACGGCACAGGCAATGACAGTGACGCTCCCCTTGTGGTGCTCAAGGACGTCGCCCGGATTGCGGGGGGAGCTTACCACGCCGTTGCAAAGGCGCGGGACGGGCGCATATGGACCTGGGGCAGCAACAGCTCCGGCCAGCTTGGCACCGGCTATATGGAATACACCCTGCACCCCACCCGCATTATGGAGGATGTGGCGGCATTTGACGAACATGACACCCGGCTTGTTCGAAAAACGGACGGCGGCATATGGACCTGGGGATATTTGAAAAATGACGCGCCGCCCAGGCTGGCTATAAGCGGCGCCAGGGAATACTACTCCGTAGGCTATATACTGGGCGGCGAGGCCAACGGGTACACGGAGGAGAACCAGTACGCCATAAAAGAGGACGGGAGCTTGTGGGCGTGGGGGAAAAACGAGCACGGGCAAATAGGCGACGGCACGTTTACCGACAGGCCGGAGCCGGTTTTGGTGCTTGAAAACGTGAAGGCGTTTTACCCCGCCGACAGCATTTCCGGCATGAGCTACGCCCTGGCCATGGATGGCACGGCCTATCAATGGGGAAGCGAAACATATCCCAACAAGGATGGCTCCCTTGGCGGCAACCCTGACAACATTGTTCAAATTACATCGCCCACCCCCCTGCCCATTAAAAACGTGAAGCAGATGGCGGCCGGCTTATATAACGAAACCATGCTGGCCGTAACGGAGGACGGAACGCTTTTTTGCTGGGGCGACAATGAAAACGGCCTGGTGGGAAACGGCAAAAAAACACACCAGCGGCAGGCCGCCAAGATCATGACCGGGGTGGAAAGCGCGTTCATGGATGACGGCCGCGGGATATGCGCCGCGCTTAAAAAGGATGGCAGCCTTTATGTGTGGGGCGGGATTAAAAACGCGAACGGCGAGATAAAGCCGCAAAGGAAGCCCAAAAAAATACTGGACGGCGCGGCGGAATACACATCAAACGGGGAATGCATACTCGCCGTGAAAAGCGACGGCTCCCTATGGGCCTGGGGCTATTTCCCCACCGGGGTGACGCTCACAAAGGCTCAAAAGGTTATGGACAGCGGGGCGAGCCTTATCCCGGGGGTTATGAGCTATGTGCTGCTTGGCGACAAAAGCTTGTGGGAGCTGAACGTTGACGCCCGCAAGCCCTATGCCGCGCCCGAAAAAATGCTGGACCATGTAACCGCCGTTTCCCAAGGCGTGTCGCAGTACGGCAAAAGCACGGTTTTGGCGATTACCGGGGACGGCGGCGTTTGGGCATGGGGGGCCAACCGCATGGGCTCCGCCGGCAACGGCAAGGTATCCGGCACCCAGGATACGCCGCTTCGTATTTTGGATAACGCAAAGGCCGTTAAAACCTTGTACGATTTATCCCTGGCGATTACACAGGACGGTGGTTTGTGGGTATGGGGGAACTGGAGCCCCGATCCGAATTATATGAAGGGGCTGCCCATTTGCATTCTACCTTAAGTATCAACAAAGTGGCTGTCGCCACTTTGTTGAGTTTTTCCCTCGCTTCACTGCAAAAGGCTGCGCCTTTTGCGGCCGTTCGCTCGGGCAAGGAAGGAATTTTTGCAAAATTCCCGCGCAAACCACCGCGCATGTCGCTGGTTTGCGATTTTCAAATGGAGGACTTTGGCCCTCCATTGCCTCCCAGGGTTTTTTGATGATCTGTACTGCTCACATGAGCGGTATTCAGTGTATCAACAAAGCAACTGTCGCCACTTTGTTGAGTTTTTCCCTCGCTTCACTGCAAAAGGCTGCGCCTTTTGCGGCCGTTCGCTCGGGCAAGGAAGGAATTTTTGCAAAATTCCCGCGCAAACCTCCGCAACCTCAATCGGCGCGGCTTACAGCCGCTTGTTTCGGTTGATTCGTTCGGTTCGCCCTTTGCTGCCACTGGCAGCGCTCACCTCACTCACCGCGCATGTCGCTGGTTTGCGATTTTCAAATGGAGGACTTCGGCCCTCCATTGCCTCCCTGGGGCTTTTGTATGGTTGGGCTTGGCGGGCTTTATCCGTCAGGCCTTTTTTTTCGTTCCGGATAAAATAATGGCAGACAGTATAATAACCCTTTGGCCCGGCGGCGGTGCGCGCGCAAGATGGGTATAATTTGGCAAAACAAAAAATGGAAAGTTTGATTTTATGTGCAGCAAAATATGGGTTAATAAGCAATAATGGGTTTACATGTGCAAACGCAAGAATTTTCGCCTGAGATTCGGTGCATAAATAACAAAATGGGAGGGCAGAAAGCTGATTATGTGGGAGCAAAATGTGGAAATAAATAAGCAAAAAATGAGTAATGCATGCGCCACGGGGGTGAAAAGCATAAAATAAGGAGTACATAGAACAAAATATGAGTAGAATTGTTGTATTGAACCGGATATAATTAAACCATCAAAAGCGCCGAAAAAAAATAAACGGCGGTTTAAGGAGCGATAAAAATGACATACCAGGAAGAAAACCAAAAACTTATTGAGTTGTTCAAACCCTGCCGTGTAACCGACGTCCGCGACGGAATGGACTGGATGGGCTACCACCACTATGGCACCGTGGACAAGAGCATCCGCCCCCTGTGGCAGACCCACGTGGTGGGCATTGCCCGCACCGCCCGCTACCTGCCCTACGAAGGCCCCGCCCCCACCGTGACCGGCGAAGCGTATACCAAGTGGGCCCATATGTACTACCAGGAAATCTGCACCGATCCGTGGATGAAGGATATTGAGCCCGGCGACTTTGTGGCGCTGGACATCGCCGGCCTGGACGTGGGCCTCCTGGGCTCCAACAACACGCTGACCGCGCTTTTAAAGGGCTGCGTGGGCTTTATGACCAACGGCGGCGGCATCCGCGATACGGACGAAGTAATATTGCAGAAGATTCCCGTGTGGTCCAAGCATGTGTCCCAGGGCATGGACCAGGCCCGCATCCGCTATCTGGAAAAGGATATCCCCATTGCCATCGGCGGCGTGGCCGTGTACCCCGGCGACGTGATCGTGGCCGACAATGACGGCGTGATCGTCGTGCCCCGCAAGGCGGCGCTGGACGTGGCCAAGTATGCCTGGCAGGAGATGAACGGCGACAAGGAAGGCCGCCAGAACCTGTACAAGAAGCTCAACTGGGAGCTGGATGAGACGGTCATACCGGTGGATCCGGTAAAGTAAATAAAACAGGAGGTATTCATCCATGAAGAAGACGTTTGCTTTTCTGCTCACGCTCGCGCTGCTTTTGCCGCTGTGCGTAAGCGCCCTGGCCGGCGAAACGGTGGAGATCCGTGCCGCATGGTGGGGTGACACCAAGCGCCACGAGATGTACAACACCATTGTGGCGGAATTCATGAAGGCGAACCCGGACATCAAGGTCGTCACCGAGCCGGTGAGCTGGAATGACTACTGGGATAAGCTGTCGGTGCAGGTAGCCGGCGGCAACGCCCCCGACTTTATCGGCATGCATCCGCAGTACGCGTCTGACTACATCGGCCGCGGCATGGTGGAACCCCTGGACCAGTACATAAAAGATGGCGTGATCTCCACCGAGGGCTGGGCCCAGGGCACCGTCAACACCGGCGTGGTGGGCGACGTGAACTACATGATGCCCATGGGCGTCACCTTCACCAGCGTGTTTGTCAACGAAGGCCTCTTTACGGAATTGGGCATCGAAAAGCCCACGTTCGACTGGACCTATGACGACATGAAGGAAATCGGCCTCAAGGCCCGCGCGGCCTTTGACGCGGCCGGAAAAGCCGACGCCTGGCTGATGAACGACATCTCCACCAACATCAACTCCTTCCGCTACTTTGTGCGCCAGAACGGCCGCGAGCTGTATGACGCGCAGGGCAACATCGGCTTCACCGCCGAGGACGCGGAAAAGTGGTTTGCCATGTTCAAGGAGTTCCGCGACCTGGGCATCATCCCCGACGCGGCCACCGCTACCGAATACTTCAACGCCACGCTGGAGGACAGCACCTTCTCCCGTGATATGGTTATGCTCACCCAGGTGCCTATCAACCAGTTGAAGCTGTACCGCACCACCTTCCCCGACAAGACGGTCAGCGCCATCCGCATCCCCTCCCTGGCCGGCGGCGCGGTGGGCGAGTTCCCCGAAGGCGCGCACTTCGCCATCTACGCCAAGTCCAGCCCCGAAAAGAAGCTGGCCGCTGCCAAGCTGATCAACTTCTGGCTGAACACGGAAACCTCCCTGGGCATCTTCGGCCTGGACCAGGGCGTGCCCGGCAACCTGAACCTTTCCGACGCCTATTTGCCCAAGCTGGACGAATTCCAGCTCTCGATACTGGATTTCGTGAACAAGCTGTCCGAAATCGCGACGCCGACCATTTACCCGCCCACCGGCGCTTCCGAAATCGACACGCTCTTCAAGAGCATTGCCGAAGCCGTGCAGTTTGACGCCAAGACCCCCGCCGACGCGGCTAAAGAGCTGTACGACGCGGCCGTGGCCATCCGCTCGAAGTAACGGAAAACGCAAAGCATTGTTTAATCAGGGGGAAAGCCGTACGCAAGCATCGATATCCGTCCGGCTTTCCCCTTCCCCGATTGTTTTTACAAAACGGTCTCGGGCATTATCCTTGAAAAGGAGGCCGGCGCCTTGAAAAGGTCCCACACGAACAGGCCGTGGGAAGCATATGTTTTCCTGAGCCCCTGGCTGATCGGTCTGTTTTGCTTCACCGTCATCCCCATGGCCATGTCGCTGTACTTTTCCTTTACGCAGTATGACATGGCAAGCGCACCCAAATGGATAGGCCTTGCCAACTACATCGATATGGCCCGCGACCCGCGGCTAATAAAAAGCCTTCAGGTCACCTTCACCTACGTCGGGTTAAGCATACCCCTTCAGCTTGCCTTCGCGTTGCTGCTGGCTACGGTGCTCAAAAAAAACCGGCGCGGCGTTCGGCTGTACCGGGCCATGTACTACCTGCCCTCGCTGTTTGGCGGCAGCGTGGCCGTCGCGCTTTTGTGGCGGCAGATTTTCAACAAAACCGGCATCATCAACCGCCTGCTCGCACTGTTCGGCATCGCGGGCAAAAACTGGATCGCCACGCCCTCCACGGTTTTGTACACCCTGGTGATACTGGCCATCTGGCAGTTCGGCTCGTCCATGGTGGTGTTCCTGGGCGGGCTCAAGCAGATACCTGTGGATTATTATGAGGCGGGCGAGATAGACGGCGCCAACAAGGTGCAACTGTTTTTCAAGATTACGCTGCCTCTGTTGACGCCCATGGTGTTTTTCAACCTGGTGATGACCATCATCAACGCGTTTCAGGCGTTTACGCCGTCCTACATCATCAGCCAGGGCACGGGCGGGCCCATGGATTCCACCATGTTCTACACCCTGTACCTGTATATGAAGGGCTTTAGGCAGTTTGCCATGGGCTATGCATCCGCCATGGCCTGGGTATTGCTTTTGATTATCGCCATAGTGACCGCGATTATGTTTTTCATTGCCAACAAGTGGGTTTACTACGACGACGGTGAAAAGGGGGGAGCGCGTTGAAACGCAGGCATATCCGCACCGCCGCGTTCCACCTTTCGATACTCCTCTTTGGCGCGGCGATGCTCTATCCTCTTTTGTGGATGCTCAGCGCGTCGTTCAAGACAAACGGTGAAATTTTTTCCGGAACCAGCTTCTTTCCGCTGGCGCCCACACTGGATAACTATATAAGCGGTTTGAAAGGCGTATCCGGCTACAGCTTTTTCAGATTTTTCGGCAACTCGTTTTTGATTGCCGCGCTGTGCATGGTGGGCAACATGCTCTCCTGTTCCATGGCGGCCTACGCCTTTTCAAAGCTTCAGTTCCGCATGAAGGGGTTTTTGTTCACGGTTATGATGGGCACGCTGATGCTGCCCTTCCACGTGCGCCTGATCCCCCAGTATATTGTGTTCAACCAGATTGGCTGGGTGGATACCGTATTGCCGCTGGTGGTGCCCAAGTTCTTTGCCACCGAAGGCTTCTTTGTCTTCCTTCTGACGCAGTTCATGCGCACCATCAGCAACGAGCTGCTGGAGGCCCCGCGCATCGACGGCTGCAACACCTTTCACATTTACTCTTACTTTATCATTCCCCTGTCCGTGCCCGCGCTGGTGACGGTGGCCATATTCACCTTCATCTGGACATGGAACGATTTCTTCTCGCAGATGATTTATCTGTCCGACCCTTCAAAGTTTACGGTATCCCTGGCGCTGCGCATGTTTGTGGACGCCACGGGCCAAAGCTCCTGGGGCGCTTTGTTCGCCATGTCCTGCCTGTCGCTGCTGCCCCTGTTCACGCTGTTCATTGTGTTCCAGCGC
>JAEWNM010000137.1 GCA_023392755.1 Bacillota bacterium | reverse complement strand
ATGATAGTACCGACAAACGGTGCAGTATAGCGTGATGAGTTGTTCTTTCCACATAAAAGAACTTTTCTACGCGAACGCCCGTTTGTCCTTTTGGTTTTGGCTCCTCTGTTGCACTTTCTCTACCCTTGATTCGCATTGATAATCACCCCTACGCAATAGCGTGTCAGTTGCTGCATTTGCCGGGGTATGTGCGGTCCGCAAATACGGTCAATAAACTCGTTTCAGCCGTAGGGGCGATTATCAATCGCCCGCTTTGCATCGATATGATTGCGACCGGGAAAACAACATGCTATAATTCAACTGGTCCATTGGCATATTCTGCATAGGGCCGGTTGTTTGTTTTTCGGAATGATTACGCAAAATGCACCTGCCTCATGAAAGGACAAGCCATGGACGTTACCGTCTTTTTGCAGGAAATATCCCGGCTGGGCATCGGGTATTATGCCGGCGTGCCGGATTCCCTGCTCCAGCCGCTCTGCGATACGCTGTATGCGCGTTATGGCGCGGGGGAAAACCACATCGTCGCCGCCAACGAAGGGGCGGCGGTGGGCCTGGCGGCCGGCCACTATATTGCCACGGGCAAGCCGGCCCTTGTCTACCTGCAAAACAGCGGCATCGGCAACGCCGCCAACCCCATTATTTCTCTGCTGAACGAAAAGGTATACGGCATCCCCTGCGTGTTCGCGGTAGGCTGGCGGGGTGAGCCAAACGTGCATGATGAACCCCAGCACGCATTCCAGGGGGAAATCACCCCTGCCATGCTGTCGCTGCTGGGCCTGAATCCGTTCGCTGTGTCTGCGGATACCTCCATCCCGGCGTTTCAGGCAATGGTCACGCAGGCGCAGGAGCTACTGCGCCAAAGGAAATGCGTTGCCTTCCTATTCAAAAAAGGCGCGCTGACCGGCGGAGAAAAGGCCGTCTTTTTCAGCCGGCATACGCTTTTGCGGGAGGATGCCCTGCGGCTGATCTTGTGCCATGCGTCAAATGACGATGTGTTTGTCTGCACCACCGGCAAAACATCAAGGGAAATTTACGAGCTTCGCGAATCACTTCATCAGCGCCATGACCGCGATTTTCTCACGGTAGGCTCCATGGGCCACGCCTCCATGATCGCCTTGGGCATCGCAAAAGCCAGGCCCCAAATTACCGTCTGGTGCCTTGACGGAGACGGAGCCGCCCTTATGCACCTTGGCAGCATGATGGTGGAAGCATGCTGCGCATGCAAAAACCTGATTCACGTTGTGCTGAACAACGGCGTCCATGAAAGCGTGGGCGGCATGCCCGTGGGCAGTGGGAATATGTCTTTTTTGCCCGTCGCAAAAGCGGCCGGCTTTGAATGCTGCTTTTTTGCGGATGACGCGGCGCGGCTGTCGGCGCTGCTGCCTGTCCTCCGGGAGTCCGCCGGGGAGCGGCCATGCTTTGTGGAGATCGCCTTGAAACAAGGCTCCCGTCCCGATCTGGGCCGCCCCAAAGCCACCCCCAAGGAAAACTTGCAGCAGCTGATGGACTTTATCAATTCACAGGGGGAAAAACCATGAAGGCGCTTTTGCTCAATTCCGGGGTAGGCAGCCGGATGGGCCTGCTGACGGAGAACAGCCCCAAGTGCATGGTGCCCATCGGCGAAGGCTATACCATCCTTAGCCATCAGCTAAAGCAGCTCGCAAAGGCCGGCATCCGGGAAGCCGTTATCACCGTTGGACCCTTTGCCGGGAAGCTGATGGAATATGTGGCCGGCCTGGGCCTGCCCCTTCGCATCGAATATGTGCACAACCCCCTGTACAGAGAAACGAACTACATCTATTCCATGCACCTGGCGGCGGATCATTTGCATGACGACATCCTGCTTTTGCACGGCGACCTGGTTCTGGAAAGCGGCGTACTTGCGGATTTGACCGCCTGCGAAAAAAGCACGGTGGCGGTGGATTCCACCCTGCCCCTTGAGGAGAAGGACTTTAAAGCCAAAATACAGGCCGGGCGCGTTAAGGCCGTCGGTGTTGAGTTTTTAGGCCCGGACTGCGCCGCCTGCCAGCCCGCCTATTTCTGGCGGAAGGATGATTTTGCCGCCTTTATGAAAGCCATTGCCGGTTTTTGTGAAAGAGGCCGGCTGCGCGAGTACGCGGAAAACGCGTTCAATGCCAACAGTGATGAAATCCCGCTGTACCCGCTGGAGCTTCACGGCAGGCTGTGCAGCGAAATTGACAATGCCCAGGACCTGGAAACGGTTTCCCGGAGGTTTTTGCAGACACTGTAGGAAGGGGGCGGAAGGCGGCATGAAGCAGGTTTACATGTGCTTCAGCACGGACATCCTCCACAACGGCCATATCAAAATCATCAAAAAAGCGGCGCAGCTTGGCGAGCTGACGGTGGGCGTATTGACTGATGAAGTTATCGCCTCCTTCAAGCGTTATCCCCTGATTCTCCTGGAGGAGCGGCTGCAGCTGTTTCAAAACATCGTGGGCGTCAAGCACGTTGTCATACAAAACACGCTGAGCTATGAAACGGTATTGCGGGAGCTGAAGCCGGATATCGTGGTCCACGGCGACGACTGGCGGGTGGGCCATCAGGCCGGCATCCGCCGCCAGGTCGTGGAGGTGCTTGCCCAGTGGGGCGGGGAGCTTTGTGAATATCCTTATACCCACACCCCCACGGAGGAGGCGCTGAGCCGCCTGGACCAGCAGCTTTCCATGCCGGAGCACAGGCGTTCCAGGCTGAAAAAGCTTTTGCAATACAAGCCCTGCCTGTCGGTGATGGAGGCTCACAACGGCCTCACCGGGCTGATCGTGGAACAGGCAAGGGTGGAAACGCAAACAGGCATCCGCCAGTTTGATGCCATGTGGGTTTCCAGCCTGTGCGATTCCACCGTAAAGGGCAAGCCGGACATCGAGCTGGTGGACCTCACCTCCCGCATACAGACGCTGGAGGAGATTATGGAGGTCACCACCAAGCCCATCATACTCGACGGGGATACAGGCGGCCAGACGGAGCATTTTGCCTACAACGTGCGCACACTGGAGCGGCTGGGCATATCCGCCGTCATCATCGAGGATAAAACGGGGCTGAAAAAAAACTCGCTGTTCGGCACGGAAGCGCACCAAACGCAAGAAAGCATTGAAAGCTTTTGCCAAAAGATACGGGCAGGCAAGAACGCCTGCAAAACAAAGGATTTCATGGTTATCGCAAGATGCGAAAGCCTGATATTGAACCAGGGCATTTCCGACGCGCTTACCCGCTGCCGCGCCTATGTAGCCGCCGGGGTGGACGGCATCATGATCCATTCCTGCAGGAAGGACCCGGCGGAAATATTGGAATTCTGCCGCCTCTTCCGCCTGGAGGATCAAACAACGCCCCTGGTAGCCGTGCCCACCACCTACAACGCCATAACGGAGGACGAACTGCAAAAGGCAGGCGTCAACATCGTCATCCACGCCAACCACCTTTTGCGCAGCGCCTTTCCCGCCATGCAGCGCACAGCCCGGTCCATTCTGGAAAACGGCCGGTCGCTGGAAGCGGAGGATGCCTTGATGTCCATCAAGGATATCCTTACCCTCATTCCCTCGCAGGATTAGCAGGTGAGCGACATGTTTTCACCCTTCTCCCCGGTGGATATCCGCATACTGGACAAGGCGGCGGGCCTTGCCGCGGCGGAAACGCTGCTTGACGGCACAAACGGCCTGTGTGTTCTGTTGAGCAAGACTATGGCGGAAAGGCTGCAATTGCAGGGCTTTTTGCAAAGCCTGCTGAGCCGGCACGGCGGCGTATGGCTGGATGCCATCCCCTCAAACCCTTCCGTTTTCGATGTGTGCCAGGCGCTCAAGGCGCTTTTGGGGAAACAGGTAAGCGCCATCCTGGCCATAGGCGGCGGCAGCGCCATCGATTTGGGCAAGGCCATCGCGGCGCTTCACGGCTTATTTGACGAAAACGGCCTGACGGAAGAAAGCATCTGCCGGGCCATTTTGGATAAGGCATACGACAGCCCGCGGCATATCCCCATCCTTCTGGCGATGCCCACCACGGCGGGCACAGGCTCGGAGGTAACGCGCTGGGCCACCGTGTGGGATCCCCGGAAAAAGCAGAAGCTGTCCATGGATTGTGCCGCTCTTTTCCCCAAGGCTGCCGTTATTGTGCCGGAATTTACCATGACCATGGGGCCGGAGCTAACACTCTCTACAGGCCTGGACGCGCTTTCCCACGCCATGGAGGCCTTTTGGGCCAGAAGCCGCACGCCGCTTTCCCAGGCGCTGGCCCTTTCCGCCATTGGAACAATACGCCTTTCGCTCAAGGATGCGTCA
>JAEWNM010000349.1 GCA_023392755.1 Bacillota bacterium | reverse complement strand
CCGCTGGCTCAATCAGATCAACCTGCACGACATGCCAAAAAACAACTGGCGATTTTTCCGCGTGCTTGTCAATGCGGGCTTTCTCATAAACGGCCTTCCGTATGATGCGTCGTTGCTTGCCGGTGATCTTGATATGATCGAGGAGCATTACGAGGGCGACGGCTGGTATTACGACTATGCAGATCAGCGGGATTACTATACCCCCTGGGGCTTTCACTATTACGGCCTGCTGTATGCAAAGGCCATGGAGAAGCTTGACCCGGACCGCTGCCAAACCTACCGCGACCGGGCGCGGCTGATGGCGGAGCGCTTTTCCGCCTGGTTTTCTGCTGAAGGTGATGCGCTGCCATATGGCCGGAGCCTTGCCTACCGCTTTGCCCAAAGCGCCCTCTTTGGCGCGCTGCCCCTTTGCGATGACGCAAACGCGGGCGCGGACTGGGGCGTGGCCAAGGGGCTTCTGCTCAGAAACATGCGCAGGTGGTTTGCAATGCCTGTCTTCACCCGGGACGGCGTGCTTGCCATTGGCTACGGATATCCCAATTTATCAATGGCCGAGGGATACAATGCGCCGGGCTCCCCGTACTGGGCGATGAAGGCCTTTGCCCCGCTGGCCCTTTCACAGGACCATCCCTTCTGGACCTGCGCTGAAAAAGCGCATACGCCGCCCGCTTTGTTCAGGGAGGAGCATGCCCGCATGCTGATTGTCAGGGATGAAAAAAACCTGCACGTGCAGGCCTTTCCCGCGGGAAACAGCGCTTTTGAGCATGCCCATTCGGAGGCGAAGTATGAAAAGTTTGCCTATTCCACAGCCTTTGCCTTCAGCGTGCCCAAGAGCGGGCTTATGCTGAACCGGGGTGCCTATGACAGTATGCTGGCGCTAAGCGATGACGAGCTGTACTGGCATGTGCGCTACGGCTGCCGGGAGTACGGTATCCGGGACGACAGGGTTGAATCCACATGGCATCCTTTCCCCGGCGTGACGGTGCAAACGACCGTTATTCCCCTTGGCGACTGGCACATCCGCATTCATAAAATCACGACGCCCCACAGGCTGTTTACGGCGGAGGGCGGGTATGCCGCCCGGCGGGACGACGGGCCGGGCCTTGCCGGAACACATGCGGATGCCAGCAAGGCGCTGGCTGTGTGCGGGAACCTTTACAGCGGCATCGTGGGATTGCGCGGCTATGCCGCGGCCCAGATTATTGTGCCGGAGCCCAATACCAACTTGCTGTACCCGCGCACCGTGCTGCCCACATTGCGGGCGGAGATACCGGCGGGCGAAACAGTGCTTGCCTGCGCTGTGCTGGGCGCGGCTGAAGGCGGATTGAAAAAATGGGAAAATATCCCTTTGGAGGCGTCGGAATATGCGAAATTGGGCTGATGAAACGTTTTGGAAGATCAAGGATAAATACGCTTGGTCCATGGCCGCCGCCGCCAAGGAGGGGATGATACCCTACAAGAGCGCGGGCCGCGCATGGCTTCCCTCGCCCCACGACGGCAACAGCTGGTGGACGGGCGGATTCTGGCCCGCCATCATGTGGCAGTTGTTTGCCGCCACCGGCGAGGAGCGGTTTATGCTGGAGGCAAGAAGGGTGCAGGAGCTGCTTCTTGCGGAGCTTGTGCGGCATGATCTGCTGAATCATGACGTGGGGTTTATGTATCTTTTATCCTTTGGCGCGGATTACCGGCTGACAGGGAATGAGGAGGCACTGCGCCAGGCGCTGATTGCCGCCGATGTGCTGGCCGGCCGCTACAATCCCGCGGGCTTCATCCGCGCCTGGAACGGAAAGGGGAAAGAGGGCTGGGCCATTGTGGACTGCCTGATGAACCTGAGCCTATTGCATTTTGCCACCGAAAAAACAGGCGACCCGCGCTATGCGAATATTGCCAGGCGGCATGCGGATATGTCATTGCGCCATTTTCTAAGAGAGGACGGTTCCGTAAACCATATCGTGATTTTTGATCCCGTCACGGGGGAAGCCGTGGATTCCCCGGGCGGACAGGGCTACGCCAGGGGTTCCTCCTGGTCCCGCGGTCAGGCATGGGCGCTGTATGGGTTCACCATCAGCTTTTTGAACACGGGAGAGACGCGGTATTTTGATGCCGCCCAAAAAATCGCGGACTACTTCATACAGAACATACGGGAGGACGGCCTTACCGACTGCGACTTTCGCCAGCCCAAGGGTGAGGAGCGCATTGACAATATTGCCGCCGCCTGCGCCGCCTGCGGCCTTGAACTGCTTGCCAGGCAGCCGGGGGCCGCAAAGGGCGAAGGATACCGGCAGGCGGCAAGGTGCATGCTCCGGGCGCTTTATGACCTTTGTGCCGATTGGTCGGATAACAGCTATGGGATTTTGCAAAAATGCACCGCCAGCTACCATGATGATGGAGCGGGGCGCCATGTGAACATTGTGTACGGCGATTACTTTTTTACCGAGGCCATATGCGGCCTGCGGGGAACCGATCCGATGCTGTGGGGGAAATGAGCCGAAGACCGCGCCTTTTTGCGGGCCGGGATTCAATACGCTTGCGTGTTTCTTCGTTTGCCATGGGGGCCGCAATCCTGTATAATGGACTGCGGCCCTTTATAACGGTCTATATACTGGAGGGCGCTGCATGGTCATAAGACACATCACGCATTTTGACCCGGAGGCGATTGCAAAAAGCGGTCAATGCTTCCGCATGCGGCCGGTATCGCCCGGCCGGGTGGAAACCATTCACCGGGGCAAGCATCTGTACATTGATTCCCTGGGGGAGGAAAACTTCGGCTTCTCCTGCACTGAGGCGGAGTTTGCAAATACCTGGCAGGAGCATTTTGACCTTGAAACCGACTACGGCGCGTTTATTCGCGCGGTTGACAGGCAGGATGCCTACCTGTGCCGCGCGGCGCAATCGGGCCGGGGCCTGCGCATACTGCGCCAGGACCCGTGGGAAGTGCTGGTAAGCTTCATTCTTTCCCAGCGCAAGAGCATCCCCGCCATCCGGGACGGTATACAAAAGCTCTGCCGCCGTTTCGGCAGCCCGTTCATGGCGGGCGGGCGGGAGGAGTACGCCTTTCCCGCACCCGGGACGCTGGCAAAGGCGTCATTGGAGGAGTTGGCGGCCTGTTCACTGGGCTACCGCGCACCGTATATACAAAGCGCCGCAGCCCGGGTGGCCCTTGGCGAGACGGACCTTAACGCGCTGTTTGGTCTTTCGGACGGGGAGCTTATGCAGAAGCTGCTTTCGCTGCACGGCGTTGGAACAAAGGTGGCCAGCTGCGTAATGCTATTTGGCTACCACCGCCTTGACGCTGCGCCGGTGGATGTATGGATACAGCGCGTCATCGACCTTGAGTACGGCGGCGTTTCGCCCTTTTTCAGGTACGCGGGCTTTGCGGGCGTTGTGCAGCAGTACATGTTTTATGACCAAATCTCGGCAAAGCGGCCCCAGCGGGCAACCCGTGGAAAAACTGCTTAATATATGACAGGAGAGCATATGAAATACGTATATGAAACCCACCTGCACACATCGCAGGCCAGTGCCTGCGGCAATTCCAGGGGCAGCGAGTACATCAGGCGGTACCAGGACCTGGGGTATGCGGGCATCTTCGTCACGGACCATTTTTTCGGCGGCAACACCGCCGTGCCCAAGGCGCTTCCCTGGCGCGAGCGCATCCATTTATTCTGCAAGGGATATGAAGATGCCAGGGAGGCGGGGGACAAGGCAGGCTTTCCCGTCTTCTTCGGCTGGGAGGAACACTTTGACGGGGATGAATACCTGATTTACGGCCTTGACAAGCAGTGGCTTCTGGACCACCCGGAAGCGGAGCACTGGTCGCGCAGGGAACAGTTTGACGCCGTGCATCAGGGCGGCGGCTGCGTGGTGCAGGCGCATCCTTTCCGGGACCGGAGCTATATCTCCGCCATCCGCCTTTCCACGGGCTGCGTGGATGCGGTGGAGGGCTGCAACGCCGCCAACAGCCCCGAAAACGACGCGCTGGCCGTACGTTACGCCGGGGTGCTGGGCTTGCCCGTGACCGCCGGGTCCGATATACATAAAACCCACCATTGGCAGGATGATGAGATGATGGGCGTGGTGTTCGACAGGCCCCTTGCGTCCGCCCGTGACTATGTGGGCGCGATTCTTGAAAAGCGGCCCTTCGGCCTGAAGGTGCCCCCGGGCCGCGGTCAATGGCGGGATGGGCTTTACATCTCCCTGCCCGTGGACATACGGGACGCCATGGACAGAAGCACCGGCCGGGATGTATGGGAGCTTCTTTCGCCTTCCCTGAAATAATCGATACCCGCCCTATTCTGGCGCCGGCTTCCTTGCGCTGCAATTGTCAGCAGTGGCGCAGGAAGCCGGCGGCTTTTTGATTTGCGTCACACTTTCCACCAATGCCGCATATTCTCATAATGGGTATGAATCTATCGTCATTCGCGGTTTTACGGCGGCTGACGCGATATGATGTATGGAGTCATTCTGGAATGTATCGGTACACGATAAAGGAGCGCGTTGGTATGGAACAAGACAGCAGATATAATGGCATCGTCGATCCGAAGGGGGAAGTTATGGGCCGCCACGGCCGCCATGGGCATCACTGCCTTTGGAACGAGCCCTGTGAGGACCCTAGGGTATTGATGTATATTGATGATGAGAACTGCCAGCAAAACGGCGCTGTAATGGCGGACCGGGGCCGGGAGGAGCCCGTCGCGGACCACCATGCCGTGGAGGATGGGCCGCCGCCGGAGGCCCAAAGCACGCCCCAACCTCAAAGCCGGCCGCAGGCAAGCGCGGAAGCCGCGGCCACTACCCAAAGCCAGCAGCAGGGGAATGCGGATGCGGCGGCCTACTACCAGTACTGGCAACAGCGGAACACGGAGAGCGCGGCCAATACCCAAGGCTGGGCGCAGGCAAACGCGGCGGGCGGCGTACGCCCCCAAACCTGTACCGGCATACAGTTTCATGTGCACGAGGTGCAAGGCACCGTGGAAATCGCAGGACGTGAACCCCATACCCACCGCTTTACCGCCGTTTCGGGGGAGGCAAGGCCCTGGGGGAGCGCCAACCATTACCACGACGTAAGATTCCGCACGGATTACTTTGACGACCATTTTCACGAAGGCTGGGGCAGAACCGGCGGTGCCATCCAGGTGGGCGACAAGCACGTTCATTTCCTGGAAGCTGCGACGACGCAAAACGACGGGCATATGCATAGATACAAGGTGGCTACCATGATCGAAGACCCCATTGGCGGCTGACCTGTATAAAGGGCACAGCGGCATGATGTTTTTTGCAGTAAAAAAGGAGCGCTCCCGGTGGCGGACGCTCCTTTTGCCGTGCATCCTTTTCCTGCGCACGGAAAAACTAGCGTGAAACAACGCATTTGCTTTGGGGGAGGTTTTCCGGTATGATAAAGAAAAGGGGGTTATGGCCATGAAACGTGCTGCAATCCTTATGCTTTCAGCCTTTCTGCTGCTGTCCGGGTGCGCCGCGCCCGCCACCTCATCCGAGCCAAGGAGCGCGGCGGATGGCGTTTCCTCCGCCACCCAGCGGCGGTACAGGGCAAGCGAGGTGACGGAGTACCAGGGCTTCAGGCTGGACCCCGCCGTCGGGCCAAGGGACAACTCCATCAAGGGTGTGCAGCGCGTTGACGCAAACGGCTATACCATGACCGTGGACGGACTGGTCAACGCGCCTGAGGCGCTGAGCTATGACCAGGTGAAGGCATTGCCCGCCCATGAGCGGCTGATTACCCTGCACTGCGTGGAGGGCTGGGATGCCACCATTCTTTGGAAAGGCGTGCTGCTGGAAGATGTCATGGGCCAGGCAAACATAAAGCCGGAGGCGGTGACGGTGATCTTTGGCTCGGTGGACGGATACACCACGTCGCTGCCGCTGAAAACGGTGCTTGACAAGCAGCTCATTCTGGCCTACAGCGCCAACGGGCTCGACCTGCCGCCTGAAATGGGCTACCCCTTTATCGTGGTGGCGGAGGACAGGCTGGGGTACAAGTGGGCGCGCTGGGTAAACCGCATCACCCTGTCGGATGACGCAAACTACAAGGGCTATTGGGAGCAGCGGGGTTACGACAACGAAGCGCCCGTAAAGCAATAGCCCAATACGTAAGAACGGGATGGTTTTGTTATGGATGAAATCAAAACCGTGGCCATTATCGGCCTGGGGGCACTGGGAACGCTGTTTGGCAACCTGCTTTCCAAACGGATGGGGAAGGAAGACCTGCGCATCATCGCCGATGATGACAGGAAGGCCAGATACCTTAGGGAAAAGGTGTACGCAAACGGGGAAGTATGCGATTTTCACTATGCGGCGCCGGAGGAGATCATGCCGCCCGCCGACCTTGTACTGATCGCCGTCAAATATTTGCAGTTAAGCGGTGCGATCAAGGCCATTCATCAGCAGGTCGGGCCCAATACGCTCATATTGTCACTGCTCAACGGCATCACCAGCGAAGAAATGATTGCCAAAGCCTACGGCATGGACAGGGTGGTTTACTGTGTGGCTCAGGGCATGGACGCAGTGAAGGAAGGCGGCCGCCTCACCTACAAAAACACGGGCATGCTGTGCATCGGCCCGCCGGATGGCGGGCCTGTGCCTGATAAGGTGCGGCGGGTTGCGGAATTTTTTGGAAGCGTGGATTTTCCCTTTGAAGTGGATGAGCACATGGAGAAGCGGATGTGGGGCAAATTCATGCTAAACGTGGGCGTCAACCAGACGGTGGCGGTGTTCGGGCCGGACTATGGCGCGATACAGCGGGAAGGCAGCCAAAGGGATACCATGATTGCCGCCATGCGGGAGGTTATCGCATTATCCAAACCGGAAGGCGTGCATCTGTCCGGTGGGGACCTGCAATACTGGCTGCGGCTGCTTGGCACACTGGACCCCAGAGGCAAGCCCTCCATGCGCCAGGATGTGGAGGCCAGGCGGCAAAGCGAAGTTGCGCTTTTTGCGGGGACGGTGCTGAAGCTATCCCAAAAGCACAATATACCCGCACCTGTCAACCGGATGCTGTACGACAAGATCATGGCCATTGAAGCGCAATACCAATAGCAAAGCTGCCTGTTCATTCGCGGGCAGGCATTCCCGCACGGGATTTCCTTGCCATTCAAAGGGCGGGGGAGCATGGCGCCGGTACAGGATACCGTCATCCTGCAATGCATGAATGCATTTTAACCGGCAGGCCCATCTGTTTTGAAAAAAAAGCCGGCGTCCGCAATGCGCTGGTTTTTTTATGCCCGTATCGATGCGGGCATAAGTTCTTTTTTTCTGCATTTTTCCCTTTTCCAAGCGGCTTTTCCAGTATGCCATAAATTGTGGGTTGTACCAACTGCACATATATACTATAGTAATTTAGCACATATTTAGCAGAAAGGGGCTTTCTTGCGAATGAACGCGAACCGGGTTCTCAAGGCGCTTGGCGCGGGGCTGATGGTGCTTATACTATGCACCCTGTCCACAGGCGCAGCCGCCGCGGCCGACATGTTGAAGCCAACCAAGCCCGCCGGCCTTGCCGCAGCCGCCGTAACCGCGACCTCCGTGCGCCTGACCTGGCAAAAATCAACCGATAATGTGGGCGTAAAATCCTATGCCGTTTTCAAGGATGCGGCATATCTTACCTATACCGCCCAAACGGAAGCAACGGTTACGGGACTTATGCCGGGCACAGCCTATACCTTTTATGTGGCCGCGCAGGATGCGGCGGGCAACATATCCGGCGCCAGCAACAAGATTACCGTCACCACCCCGGCCAATAAAGCATCGGGCAAAATCATTGCGGGGTATTATGCCAGCTGGGCCGCCTACTCCGGCTACACACCCGGCGACATCCCCGCGTCCAAGCTAACCCACATCCTGTACGCTTTTGCCAATATCAGCAGCAGCCACAAGATTGCTCTGGGCGATTCGGAGGTGGACCTGAAAAACTTTGCGGAGCTGCGGGCATTGAAAAAGGAGCATCCCGGCCTGAAGACGCTGATCTCCGTGGGTGGCTGGGAATGGTCGGGCCGGTTTTCCAACATGGCATCCACCGCGGCGCGGCGGGAAACGTTCGCAAACAGCGTGGTGGACTTTGTCACGACCCACGGGTTTGACGGCGTGGATATCGACTGGGAGTTTCCCGTCAGCGGCGGCAAGGCGGAAAATGCCTACCGCGCCGCCGACAAGGAAAATTTTACGCTGCTTTTGAAGTTGCTTCGGGAAAAGCTGAACGCCAAGGGGAAAAAGGACGGCAAACAGTACCTGGTCACCATCGCCGGGGGAGCGGGCAAGGAATTTGTTGGCAATGTACAGCTGAAATCCATTGCCCAATACCTGGACTTTGGCATCATCATGGCCTACGATATCCACGGCTTTTCCGACAAATACACCGATCACAACGCGCCCTTGTACGGCTCTACCGCACCTTCCCCCCAGTTTGTATGGAGTGTGGACCAGGGGGTAAAGGCCTGGACCGGCGCGGGATTCCCCAAAGCCAAACTGGTGGTGGGCGTGCCGTTTTACGGCCACCGTTACAGCAATGTCAAGGGCGGCGGCACGGGCATATATAAAACCTACAGCGGCTACAAGTCGCTGGATTACGATGACATTGTATCCCAGTACGTGAGCAATAAAGCCTATACCCGCTATGTCGGCGCGGCGGGCAGAACGCCCTGGCTGTTTAACGGATCCACCTTCATCACCTATGAGGATGCCGCCTCCCTGGCGGAAAAGGCCGCATACATCAAAAACCAGGGCCTGGCCGGGGCGGGCATCTGGGAACTGTCGCAAAACACGGACGGGACACTGCTGAATACGCTCAACAAAAACCTGAAGTAATTGTAAATGCATTTCATAACAAGGCCCTGCTCCTGAATATTGAGGAGCAGGGCCTCAGTGTGTCAACAAAGTGGCTGACGCCACTTTGTTGAGCTTTTCCCTCGCTGCACTGCAAAAGGCTACGCCTTTTGCGGCCGTTTGCTCGGGTAAGGAAGGAATTTCATCAAAATTCCTCGCAAACCACCGCACATGTCGCTGGTTTGCGATCTAGGATCGGAGGCTCCGTAGCCGAAGCACCGCCTGTGGCGGGTGAAGCGAGGCGGAGGAGGCTGGCGAAACAAGCGATGCAAACGGAAGTGCAGCAGCGCGCCGATTGAGCCAGATGGATC
>JAEWNM010000263.1 GCA_023392755.1 Bacillota bacterium | reverse complement strand
GGTGCGCACGCACTTTTGCACGTCGGTGAGCCGCGTTCCGGCGGGGTGCTTTGCGCCCATCAGATACGGCACCAGCGGATGCATGCCCGCGGTGGTAAAGAGCACGGTGGGATCGTTTTCGGGGATGATGGAGGCGCTGGGGATGACGGCATGCCCCTTGGCCTGGAAAAATTTCAGGAATAAAGACCTTAAATCATTTGACGTCAGCGGCTTCATTGCACATCTACGCTCCTTCAATCCATAAAGGCCGCCGCGCGGCCCGCTGCAATTCGCTACATTATAAGGGAGGGATGCGAATCCTGTCAAGAAACGCCTCTCGTATTTTTGGGGCGGCGCACCGCCCTAAAGGCCACAGTGAACAAAAAGCCCAGGAAGGCGCACTCCGTAAAAACCACCTGCTCGCTGACCAGGGCGAAAAACGCCAGCGCAGGCACCCGCCATACGCCGGACCGGTGCAGGTACTGGTACAGCACCGTTAACAGAAGCACGGATGCTGGGATGAAGAAAAGCCCGGTAAAGCTTTCCCGCCGCCGCCCGCCGGCCAGCGGTATCAAAAGCGCCAGCGCGATGCCCAGCAGCAGGCCCTCTATAACGTTCAGGAAAAAGCCCAGTTCCGGAAATTCAAGGTTCAGGAAAGGAAACAGCACGCCCAGCAAAAAGCACAGAAACAGCGGCAGCACCGCCACCAGCAGCTTGCGCAAAAACACAGCCCATCCCCTCCTACTCCGTCTGTTCCTGCATGAGTTTTCTGTCCGCCGGGGTCAAATCCGCCTTGCAAAGCAAATCCGGGCGGTACTTTTTTGTAGCCAGCAGGGATTGCTGCCTGCGCCAGGCCTTGATCTTTGCGTGGTCGCCGTTTACAAGCACCTGGGGCACCTCCATCCCATACCACTCCCAGGGCCTGGTGTAGTGGGGATATTCCAGAAGGCCGTCGGAAAAGGACTCCTCCTCCGCGCTTTCCCCGCTGCCCAATACGCCCGGTATCAAACGCGCAACGCAATCCACCAGCACCATGGCGGCCAGCTCGCCCCCGGTGAGGACGTAATCGCCAATGGAGATTTCCTCATCGATGCATGTATCCAGAACCCGCTGGTCGACACCTTCGTAGTGGCCGCACAGGAGCACCAGTTCATTCACCCGCGACAGCTCCCGCGCCTTTGCCTGGGTCAGCGTGTTTCCACGGGGCCCAAGATAAATGCGCCTGCCGGAAAAAGGGGCTTTTGTTACCTGCGCCATGGCCGCGGCGATAGGCTGGGCCATCATCACCATGCCGGCCCCGCCGCCAAAGGGGTAATCGTCGGTGTTATGGTGCTTCCTGTCGGAAAAGGGGCGGATGTCCACGCACTGTATGTCCAAGAGCCCGGCCTCCCGGGCACGGCCCAGGATGCTTGCATTCAGCACGCTTTCAAACATCTGCGGAAAGATGGTGAGTATGCTAATCTTCAAAAAAAGCCACCTCGGATAGCTTGTCCGCGTCCAGTATGATTTTCCGCGCCTTAACGTCCACTGATGGAATGGCGGCTTTCAGCGCGGGCAGCAGCATGCGTCCCCTTTGCGTATCGAACACGTACACGTCGGTTGAGCCCGGCTGAAGAACGTCTACCAATGTGCCGACGGCGTTTCCGTTGGTGTCCGTTGCCTCGCAGCCGATCAGGTCGCAGATGAAGTCTTCATCCTCCGCAAGCTTCACGGCGTTTGCCCTGCTAACATACAGCTTTGTGCCGCGAAGCGCCTCGGCCTTGTCGCGATCATCCACGCCCGGCAATGTCAAAAAAACGGTGCTGCCGCCGACACGAACGCCCTTGACCGCTACTTCTTCGTAGCCGCTGTCCTTTTGCGTATAAATTTTCTTCAGGTCTAAAAAGCGGTTAGGGTCATCGGTATAGGCTTGCACCTTGACTTCGCCCGATATTCCCTGAGGCTTTGTAATTTCGCCGATCAATAAGTAATTGCTTAATTCCGTACTGCTCATACTTTTCTTTCCGCCCGTTCCTAAAGACTGTTCAGCCCTGACAGGGATTGTTCCATGCGTTCTTTCATATCGCTGATTTCCGCCATGAACACATCCACCAGAAGTTTACCGTCCATTTGATGATCCTGTCTTGCAACCTGTGCTCCGAATTTGTGGTAAAAAGAATTGGAAGGCGCAAAATGATGATTATATACAACAATACGCTCCATTCCCATCAAGAGATAGAATTGAAGCACATGCAGTACCAACCGCAAGGACACACCACGGCCCCGGTGGTCAGGATGTACCCACAAACCATTAAGCTCAATGCCACGCGCTGGAATATCACCGATTTCTGCGCAGCTTGCAAAGGCAGCGCCGAGCATATATTCATTCTCAAAGGCACCGATCAGCATGCGGACATCATTATTTTCCTTGGCGGATTTCATCCATTCGAGCCAAAAGGCAAGTTCTTCATCAAGCGATAGCGTATTTTCACTATGACCCGCCAGCTCTTCCGTCCAACATTGCACCTTCAGTTCCATCGCCTTGGGCATATCATACCCTGTCAATGCCCGAATCAAAATCATATCTACGCAATGAGCCTTTCCAGAATCGTATGGAGAAACAGAAAAGGAAAGGGCTGCCCTCGGACAGCCCTTATGGCTTCACTGAATCTCCACAAAGACAGGCTTGCTGTTTTTGACCGTGGCAGCCTTGACCACAGCGCGGATGGCCTTGGCGATGCGGCCCTGCTTGCCGATGACCTTGCCCATATCCTCGGGGGCCACGTTCAGCTCCAGGATGATGGCCTCGGGGCCTTCGGTTTCATTCACCTGGACGGCATCCGGGTTTTCCACCAGGGATTTGGCGACGAATAGCACTAATTCTCGCATGGCGTTCCTTTCTGGAACAGTGCTCAGCCTTCGATGGCGCCGCTCTTTTTGAGCAGGATGCGCATGGTATCGGTGGGCTGCGCGCCGTTCCCCAGCCAATATTTGGCCCGTTCGTTGTCAATCTTGATTTCAGCGGGGGAGGTCATGGGGTTGTAGTAGCCGATCTCCTCGATAAAGCGGCCATCCCTGGGGCTGCGGATGTCGGCGACGACAACGCGGTAGAAGGGCTTTTTCTTCATGCCCATCCTCTTGAGGCGGATTTTCACAGACATGGGGTTTCCTCCTTGCAAATTGGGAAT
>JAEWNM010000261.1 GCA_023392755.1 Bacillota bacterium | reverse complement strand
GTTCTGTGGCCGGCGCGCTGCCGCGGGATAGCCATCGCTGAGGACCGGCTTTTGCGCCGCCGCAAGACTCCCTCTTATGCGGCCCGCGGCATGTTGTGTCCGGTCGGTTCCCCGGGCGATGAAAGGGAGGGTCCACATGGTTCGTATGGAAAACAGTACAAAAGCTGCACGCGGAAAACGCGCTGCCTTCACCGCAATGGCTGTGGCGGTTATCATGCTTGCCGCCGTACCGGCCGCTTTGGCCGCCCAAACAGGCACGGTGAATACCGATGCGCTGGTGATACGGCAAAAGGCCGACACGGAATCAAAGGCGCTTCAGACGCTGCGTGATGGGGAAACGCTTGAGATATTATCCTCCTCGGGCGATTGGTACAAAGTATCCTACGGGCGCTTTACGGGATATGTGATGAAAAAGTATGTGAAGGCTTCCGCAAGCGTAGCCAACGCAACGGATAAAGCCATTGCCAAGCTGGGTGACGCGCCCGCGCCCATGCGCAAAGGGGATACGGGAAGCGACGTTAAAAAGCTTCAAAGGGCGCTGGAGATAGCCGGCGTATATGACGGCAGCATCGACGGCTCCTATGGAGACATGACGGAGGAAGCTGTAAAGGCGTTCCAGAAAAACAGCAGGCTGACCGCGGACGGTGTGGCGGGCAACGCCACCATCAAGGCGCTGTTTGATCAGGAAGCGGCAAAACCGTCCGGGGATGACAAGAAGATGGATGGGATTGAATCCCTGAGCGATATAGGCGACGCGCCTGCCACATCGGAAGCCGGAGACAGCGGAACAAAGGTTAAGAAGCTGCAGCAGGCACTGAAGCTGAAGGGCTATTACAGCGGCGGCATTGACGGTGATTACGGCGAGGCAACCCAGGCGGCGGTAAAGGCTTTCCAGAAGGCAAAGGGCATGTCCCAGGACGGGATCGCCGGGAAAACCACCATTTATATACTGTTTGGGAAAAAGGCCGCCAATGATGACGAGAAGACCTATAAGACGGAAAAGCTTGACTGGTTTGACGGCGGCAGCACGGCGGTGCCCAAGGGGGCCAATTTCACCGTAAAGGATGTGCGCACGGGCAAAACGTTTCAATGCAGGCGCTGGTCCGGCTATAACCACATGGATGTGGAACCCCTCACCAAAGAGGATACCGCTACCATGAAAAGCATATACGGCGGCGAATGGAGCTGGTCCCGCAGGCCTATTCTGGTGCTGTACAACGGCCATGTGTACGCCTGCTCCATGAACGGCATGCCGCATGCGGACGACAGCATTTCGGGCAACAATTTTGAAGGGCACTTCTGCATCCACTTTTACAAGAGCAAGACCCATGGCACGGACAGAGTGGATGAGGAGCACCAGGCCTGCGTGAACGCCGCGGCCAATGCCAAGTGGTAAAAACGGTTTATTGTGCCGCCGATAATTGCGGTATAGCCCCGGCAAAGGGAAGGGGCTGTCGTGCTAATGTTGTATTTTGCGCATTGTTATTCATGCGGGGGGGATATCGCGTCAGCGGACGCGACCAAAGGGCTTTCCGATCGGTCTTTGGAAACCTTCGGACGCTGTCTCTATGAATAATGATACAACAATGCAATTGTACGGCAGCCCTTTTTGCTTTACGGCGGAGGCGGGTTTGCCTTTTCGTGGCCGCGCTTGGCTTTGCCCTGAATTTCAGGTACAGGGGAAACGGGATTTTTGGGAAAGTGCGTTATGCGGTTGCTTTCGGTGCCGTGCGGTTCGCTGGGGTCCGGGCGCCGCATACCCTTTTTTGCCATGTGCATCACCTCTTTTGTAGTATTTGCGCGAACGGTACGGCACATGCGCGGCATGGCAAAATGGAAAGCTGTTCAATGGTACATCAAAACGGAAAAACGCTGCGGCCGGCTGACAAAATGCGGTGTGGAGTCTTGTTAAGGTGTGCGTTTTTTTGTATAATCACAAGCATGGGCGGTCTTGGCGGCCGCTTTCGTATGATGAAGGAAGACAGGTATTGTTGGATGAAGGATCGTATCGTTCTTAGCGTATTTGGTACGCGTCCGGAAGCAATCAAAATGGCGCCCCTGGTGAAGCTGCTAAGCAAAACCCCCGGCATGAAAAGCCTTGTTTGCTTAACGGGCCAGCACCGGCAGATGCTGGACCAGGTGATGGAGAGGTTTTCCATACGGGCGGATTACGATTTGAACCTTATGCGGCCCGGACAGACGCTGACCGAAATTACGGCGCGGGTGCTGGAGGGCATGGACAGGGTTTTCATGGAATGCCGGCCTGATATCGTTCTGGTGCACGGCGATACGACCACCAGCATGGCGGCGGCGCTGGCGGCCTTTTACAGAAAGATTCCCGTGGGGCACGTGGAAGCGGGCCTGCGCACGTACGACAAATATTCACCGTTCCCGGAAGAAATGAACAGAACCATTACGGGCCGCATTGCCGCGCTTCATTTCGCGCCAACGGAGGAAAACAGGGAGAACCTGTATCATGAGCATATCATGGAGCATGTGCACGTTACCGGCAACACCGTGATTGATGCGCTGATGGCGATGGTACGCAAGGATTATGTTTTTGAGCAGGAGGCGCTGCACGATATTGATTTTGCATGCGGCCGCGTTATTCTGCTGACCGCCCACCGCAGGGAAAACCTGGGCGAGCCGCTTGAAAATATTTGCAGGGCGGTGAAGAGGATTGTGGAAACGCTGCCCGATGTGCAGGTGGTGTATCCTGTCCATATGAACCCGGCGGTAGGGGAGCCCGTCCGCGCGCTTCTTGGCGGCGTGGACCGCGTGCACCTGATGCCCCCCATTGATGTGGAGGACATGCACAACCTGATCGGGCGATGCAGCCTGGTGATGACGGATTCAGGCGGGTTGCAGGAGGAGGCGCCGGCGCTTGGCAAGCCGGTGGTGGTATTGCGTACCGAAACGGAGCGCCCGGAGGTGGTGGCGGCGGGGAAGGCCGTGCTGGCCGGTGTTCAGGAAGAGGATATTTTTCAGGCGGTTATGAGGCTGCTTACCGATGAGGACGCCTATGGGCGCATGGCTAAGGCCATTCATCCCTATGGGGACGGGCATGCAGCAGAGAAAATTGTACATGTGCTGATGGATTGGTTTCAAGGCATGGAATAGGGGCTTTTCTGTTTATTTGGGGAAAAACTGAGCCGTGGATGCGATAGCGATCCACGGCTTGTTATTTGCAGATAAATGGGGAGGGGGGAGGTTTCGCGCCTGCGGGCACGCCCTAAGACCGCCTCCACAAGCATCCGCCGCTGCTTGGGAATGGAAGAGTTTCGCGCCTGCGGGCGCGACCAGGGCTTTCCTCCCACGGGCTCAATCGTCGCGCCGGTTCGCTACTGCTCCCGCGCTCGTTTCGCCCGTTTCCTCCGTCTGGCCTATTGCCGCCACAGGCGGCGGCCAGCCTCCGTCACCCTGGACCTTCGGAGGGGTGTCTCTTTGAATGCTGCTATATATAGGAAGGAAAGGGTTTCGCGCCTGCGGGCGCGACCAGGGCTTTCCTCCCACGGGCTCAATCGTCGCGCCGGTTCGCTACTGCTCCCGCGCTCGTTTCGCCCATTTTCTCCGTCTGGCCTATTGCCGCCTCAGGCGGCGGCCAGCCTCCGTCACCCTGGACCTTCGGGGGACATTTTCCCGGACTGTTAGCTGATCATGCGACTGGTGCGACAGCCCTTACTTTTGCTGTTTCAGGTTACGGCTCGATCCAGCCGTCGCCGCCGCAGGTGACACAGATGATATTGCCTTCGCCCAGGCAGCTGGCGCAAACGTAAGCACCGTTGTAAAGCACGTCCGCCCCGGTGCCGCTGCCAATGCCGTTGCACAGGGAACAGACGCGCTTATAGCCCGTTCCATTGCAGATGGGGCAGCGGGTGTTTTCATTGGATGAGGAAGGACCCGAAACACCGGGTATCTCCATAGGCCCGAGAAGATCGTTGATGGAGGAACCGGGAAATGGGTCGGGCGTTATGACGGAGGGGTAACGGGCGGGGGGAAGCTGTTTGATATCCAGGCAAAATACGCCGTCATAAATAGCGGCCGGGTCGCCCACGCCCCATATGGCGCTTTCGAAAGCTGCCCAGAACTGCCCGCAGATCACGCTGCCGTCCTCACTGACGCTGTCGATTTGAAGCGTCCAGGCGGTTTGTCCGCCTGCCAAGCCAAAGTAGTTGTCCCCCTGGGGGGCGGCGGCCTGGGAGGAATAAGAAACGCCGCGAACAAAATCGGAATAGGCCACACCCGCCGCGCCATAGGCATTGTCCGTACCGCTGGAGTAGAGGCTGCCGGCCTTGGCATCAAATGGTATGTACAATGAAATGGCTGAAAGCGGGAAACCGTTGCTGTCGGTAAAAGCGAAAGTGGGCGCATAACCCAAAAGCTGATAAAAGGAAGTCAGAGTGAGCGTGCAGGGCGTATCATTGATAAGGGCTGTCATAACGTTTGCATCTATGGCAAAGGCACGGGACGGCAGGAATGCGCCGGACAGGAGCGGGATAACAACGATCAGTACAAGGAGCGGGATGAGCTTTGCGGCGGTATGGCTTTGCTTGCGCATGGGATCGTCCTTTCTCAGGATTTATCGGATGCCTGGATACCAGATACCGTATTTCTGTAGAAAAAGAAAAACTCCTGTCGGAAAACAGGAGTAAAACGATGTTTTACCTGGAAACTGTGTTAAAATCTTGCGCCATTGGGCAAATGCCGCCCCAAGGGGCGCGGTGCAGGCATTATATAAGCCAATCTGCGTTGTTCATTTCAGCCGCCGCCTCAGCCCCGGAAGCATTTTTTGCCGGGATACCGGGCAGCCGTGCCAAGACAGTCCTCAATGCGCAAAAGGCGGTTATACTTGGCTACGCGCTCGCTGCGGCTGGGCGCGCCGGTCTTGATCTGCCCCGCGTTTACGGCCACGGCCAGATCGGCGATGGTGGTATCCTCCGTCTCGCCCGAACGGTGGGAAATGACGGCGGTATAGCCGGCACTGTGGGCCATTTTGATGGCCTGCAGCGTTTCGGTGAGGGAGCCGATTTGATTGAGCTTGATGAGTATGGAGCTGCCGCAGCCCAGATCAATTCCCTTTTGAAGCCTTTTAGTATTGGTGACGAAAAGATCGTCGCCCACCAATTGCACCTTGCCCGCAAGCTGGGCGGTGAGCTTTTTCCAGCCGTCCCAATCCTCCTCATCCAGGCCGTCCTCAATGGATGCGATGGGGTATTTTTCCACAAGGCCCTTCCAGTAGGCAATCAGCTCATCGGTTGTATAGCGGATGTTGTGCTTGGGCAGGAGGTAGCCGTTGTCACCCTTCCACTCGCTGGAGGCGGCGTCGATGGCCAGCATGAAATCGTCGTACGGCTTGTACCCGGCCTTTTCAATGGCCCTGAGCAGGTATTGAATGGCTTCCTCATCGCTTTTCAGGTTGGGCGCGTAGCCGCCTTCGTCGCCTACGGCGGTGGACAGGCCATCCTTTTTGAGCAGGCCTGCCAGGGTGTGGAAAACCTCCGTGCACCAGCGCAAGCCCTCCGAGAAAGTCGGCGCGCCAACGGGCATGACCATGAACTCCTGGATGTCGATGTTGTTGGCCGCATGGGCGCCGCCGTTGAGCACATTCATCATGGGAACGGGCAGCGTATCGGCGTTGACACCGCCCAGGAACTTGTACAGCGGAAGGCCCAGCGCCTTGGAGGCGGCCCGGGCGCAGGCCAGGGAAACAGCCAGTATGGCGTTGGCCCCCAGACGTGATTTATCCGCCGTTCCATCCAGCTTGATCAGGACGGCGTCGATCTGCGCGGTATGGGAAGCGTCCATGCCCGTGAGGGCCTCCCTGATCTCCTGATTGATATGCCCCACGGCCTTTAATACACCTTTGCCGCCGAAGCGGGAGGGATCCTTGTCCCGCAGCTCCAGCGCCTCAAACTGGCCTGTGGACGCGCCGCTGGGCACGGCGGCCTGGCCCCGCGTGCCGCAATCCAGCGTGACGACGGCCTCCACCGTGGGGTTGCCCCGGGAATCTATAATCTCCCGCCCGTATACGTTTGTAATGGTAACGCCCATTGTACACCCTCCTTAACGGTGGCCGCAGGGGCTATTTCGCTTTGCCCTGGCCGGCCACGCTTTCCATTTTTGCATTGAGCAATTCTTGGTCTCCCAGGTATTCCTTACCCACGATCTTAAACTGTGAATCCAGCGTGTAGACAAATGGCACGCCGGTGGGTATATTCACCTCCATGATCTGCGCGTCGGTAAGGTTTTCAAAATGCTTCACCAGCGCCCGGAGTGAATTGCCGTGGGCGGAAATGAGCACCCGCTGCCCGGATGCCATCCGTGGCGCGATTTCATCACGGTAAAAGGGCACCACCCTTGCGATGGTATCCTCCAGGCTTTCGCAAAGCGGCAGCAGGGACTTATCCTCATTGCGGTACTGCACCTGGGCCCTGGGACTGCGCGGATCGGTTTCCGCCAGGGAGGGCGGCGGAACATTGAAGGAACGGCGCCATATTTTAACCTGCTCTTCCCCGTAGCGCCGGGCTGTCTCCGCCTTGTCCAGCCCTTGCAGCGCGCCGTAATGGCGCTCGTTCAAAAGCCATGTTTTGATGACCGGGAGCCATTCGCGGTCCATTTGCTCCAATGCCAGATTCAGTGTGTGGATGGCCCGCTTGAGATAGGAGGTAAAGCAGATGTCAAAATCGTATCCGCTTTCCTTCAACAGCCGGCCCGCGTCTGCCGCCTCCTTCCGGCCCTTCTCCGAAAGGTCCACATCCGTCCAGCCGGTGAACAGGTTCAGGCGGTTCCACTCGCTTTCACCGTGCCGGAGCAGCACAAGTTTCATGGGATTACCTCCCTTAAGCCCCATTGTGGTTAGGTTATACTAACTTTACATAATTATACTGCATTATGGGAAAGAAAGCAAGGATTTCTGGCGCATGGCAAGGGCAACACCGCTAAAAGGGGTCAACATTCCGGCTCTGCGGAGGCGGCCGGGGCGAAAACGGCGGCGAATAGTTTTCGGGCAACCGGCAACAATAACAG
>JAEWNM010000206.1 GCA_023392755.1 Bacillota bacterium | reverse complement strand
GACCAATACAGCGCCTTATCCGCCTGATCAATCACCTGCTCCGGCGTATACCTTCCATCCATCTTCGCCAGCCCCACGCTGACGGTAATTGTACAATCGCCGTGCTTTTCCTCGTTTTTCAGTTCTTCCATAAACCGGCCAAGAATCTGTTCGGCCTCCAGGGTGTCCGCCCGCAAAATGCCCAAAAATTCATCGCCGCCCCAGCGCGCCGCGATCCCGTATCCTTCAACGGCCTTCTTTAGACGTTCCCCGACGGCGGCCAGAACTTCATTGCCGAATATATGGCCCTTCGTATCGTTTATGTTTTTGAAGTTGTCCACGTCCAGCATGAAGACTGTCTTCTTCCGCTCCCGGTTCCTGTGGATAAACGTCTGGTATTGCTTGGTAAACAGCTTTCTGTTGGGCAGCCCTGTCAGGTCATCGGTGTTTTCCATCTCCACCATGCGCTGATTGTAATTGAGGATAATGGCCGTGGTCACCGCAATGCAAACGAACATGGAAATGAGCATGAAAAGTATGTTATCCTTGATCCTGTTTTGAAATGTGCTGCTGATGGAGCTTGTATCCTTCTCCAGCAACAAAAACCAGCCAAGCGTATCGTCATACCTGGTGATCAGGCATTTGCGCTTGTCCCCGGATGTAAACCACTGCATCACAGGTTCGCCAGAAGGGGCCAGCGCAAGCTTTTCCTGAATGCCGATGCGCTCTTGAAGGTCTTCCTCCTTGACAAACATATCGGTATTGCCGTCGAATGAGTTTTTTGCCCCGCCTGCGTTGACGATGAATACGGACAAATCATAATCCCGCTCATACACGCTGATCGCCTCCTCAATGGAGGCCACCTGAAGGCCGACTCCGATCACGCCCAGAAGGTTGCGGTCGTCATCCTCCACGCGAAAGTTAACAAAAACGGTAATAATATTGTGATGAACTTCATTCGTATCCACTTCAAGGTCGTATTCACGGCCCGAGGCCAGAAAGTTATAATACCAGATATCATGCTCGTCCTGCCTGGATATCGTTTTGTTCAGGCCGTCCTGGTAATAATAGTTGCCGGTCTGCGCGGATATGCAGAATACCGACGTATAGTCATACTTCCTCTGATAGGCTTTCAGATAGCCGTACAGCTGTTCTAAGTATGCTTCGTCATCCTTGTTTTCCAGCTCGTCATGAAGCCATCCTTTTAAAAAGATGTCGTTCGCCATGGTTTTGGAGACCATCACCGGCCTTGTCATGGAGTTTTCAATATGCTTTGAAATGTCAATTTCCGCAAGGCTTACAACATTCTCCAAATGCTTTTCGCCCAATTGCTGATAGGCGGTTGTATCCCTGTACACAATAGCCACAAACCCCGCCATAATGGAAAGAATAATCAGTATATTGCTGATCAGCAGGATATGCCTTTTCAAATGAAACTCCTCCAATTTTCCATAACGGTCATCTGGCTGTATTCTGTACGGCGCTTGAAAGCCGGCCTTCGCCATACGCAAAGGCGGCATGGCTCCCCGGAAAGTCACACACAAAACCTGTATATTTTCATAAAAACTGTATCTGGCAGAACCTTGCCTGGGGAAAATTGATACACATGGATCATTGTAACATGCTGTCGCCGAAAATGCTAACAATTATTCATTTTTCAGCGCGCCTCATTGAACCGGGCCGGGCGGCCCTTTATAGCCGGAGCAATAACCTATTGCGGCATAAATGCGCAATGCCATTTCTACGGGCTGCGGCGTTCTTTTGCTGAGTAGATGACATGCACAATCCATTTCGCCGCCACCGCAATTCCAAAATAAATCGGTAATCCATAATAGCTTTTCCAGTTCAGCATGATATAGGCTCCGCCCCAAACAAATACCGGTTCAAAAACAAAGCAGAATACCGTGGACATAATCAGCGATGCAATCAGAAATTTGCCCCACGTCCCAAACCGCTGATAGATGAGCATGTATACCAGCGGCATGCAGGTGATATCCACCGCCGTCATGGGGGGAAACAAAGGTATAACGTCTACGGGATAGTACCACAGCGACAACTCCTCTCCCAGCTCATCCAGCACGATAATGAAAATGACAACAACCGCCGAATGAATAGCCAGCTCGGCGAGCCTTGTTTTGTCGGCCTTCTTCCACATGAGCAAAACCGTAATGCAAAACAGGGCCAACAGTATCCACCACTTGTAGCCAAGCACCTGCGACTTGAGCCACTCGCTGATCCGGGCGCTTGTCAGCTCCCATTGATCCTTATGGACTTGCTTTGACGGCGCTTGCATAAAGTTCATCTTATGCCCTTCCATTTCCGGTCTTTGCTGGGCCACGGGCTTTATGCTCGATTTGCAGTATCGTATTTGCCATGAATCTTACAGCGAAGGCGGCTGCCAAATATACAATAAAGCTGTAAGCGTAATGCCAGTTCACCAGCTCGTAAAGCCCTCCCCATACAAGAACCGGCTCCAGAACAAAGCTGATGACAGCGGTCAGCAGCACGGCGGCAATGGCATATCTTTTCCAATCCGAAAACCTTTGAAAAGCGATGGAATAGGCAAGCGGCACGCTGATCAGGTTGGCGGATGTCAGCGGCGGGAATATGGGTATCAGGTCGACAGGATAGTCCCACAGCACAAGCTCTTCGCCATACTCGTCAATGCCCATTACAACAATAACGGCCAGCACAAGAAACAAACAGGTTTCCTTTGCCTTTGCCTTGTCAAGCAGCAGCAGCCAGGCAATGCACATGGCAATCAGCAACCCGATCAATATCCACCATCGTATTTGGAAAACACCCTCGGCAAGCCAGCGCTCCACATGCAGTTCTGTCAGCTTTTTTTGCAGTTCAACGCTTTGCGGCATTTCGGATGGAGCCATCTTGTCACCTTCGCAATCGTTTCAAGTTTTACGCCCCGGCCCGCTTTCCGGCATGGCTAAAACGCGGCCTTCCTATTATTTGCGGTCAGGTATTGTTTATCCGTCCCGCTTATGCCGGTCATCCCAATAAAGAAAAAACCCTTGACAATCTCCCCAAAATCCGTATACTAATCAAGGTGTCAAGGGAAACTCCTTTACATCAAAACCGGCGGAGGTGCTTTGCATGGAATCTCAAAACGCCGGTGTTCAATTGAGAGTCGAAACCAAAATCGAAACCGGGTGGCTGCTGGCCTTTTACGGGCCGCTGCTGACGGACCGGCAGCAGGAGCTTCTTCGCCTAAGCTGTGAGGAGGATATGTCCCTGGCCGAAATTGCACAGCAGGCAGGCGTCAGCCGCCAGGGCGTGCACGACATACTGCACAGGGGCACCCAGCAGCTATACGAGTTCGAGGAAAAGCTGGGCATGCTCGCACGGTTCCGGCGCATGCAATACGGCCTGGATGGCCTTTTGAACTTCCTGAACGGAGTGAAGGGGGCCGCCAGCCCGGAGCAGGTTGCGGCCATAAAGCAAAAGATTGCCGAACTGCTCCAAGCGGATGAAGAATAGCGGACATCAATTGCGGAGCCGATGGAGATCGGGCGGCGGTTAACCGTCCCTGCACCGTGCGCGATGATTGGTTTATTGCTCCGTATGAATCC
>JAEWNM010000201.1 GCA_023392755.1 Bacillota bacterium | reverse complement strand
ATCGAAATGCCCCACATTTGGCTGATTATAAGTAATCCCTTACCAGGCTCTGTCCCGAAACAGGCGAAGGCACGGGCCTAAGCCCTCCGGGCGGCCGGGCGTCATCCCGCGAAAAGCCGGGCGATGCGATTTGCAAACGAGGGGGCCGCCGTGCTAGTCGCATAAATGTATAGCTATTCAGGAGATGGCGTCCGAAGGTTTCCAAAGGGCGACCGGAAAGCCCTTTGGTCGCGTCAAAAGACGCGAAATCTTTCTTCTTGGATAGCATTATGCAAAATGCAACCTTGGCGCGACAGCCCCTGACAGCCTGTTCAAATCCCCGCAAGACTAGGAGCCAAGTTTGAAAAAGAAGAAGCTTATGTGATAATAAGTGAACGAATTTTTGCAGGCGACAGCGACGACGTAAGCAAAAATGTTGCTCGTATAAGCAGCATTTTTGCGATTGCGGGATTTTTCAGCAGGCTGACGAGGGGGCCGCAGCCCCCTCGTTGCTTCCCCGGCTTTACCGGCGGGGGAAATGCCTTTTGATCGTCTATTGTCCAAGAACCTCAGCCACGCGGGTGTTCATGTTGGCAATGCCCTCATCCACGCTGACGCTGCGGGACATGATGTTGGTATGCTCCTCATTGAGAATCGTTTGAATCTCGCTGACCTTTTCCACCACAGGCCATTCGATGCTGACGGCGGTGGGGATCAATGCGGCCTTGCTCATCTCATCCTGGGGGAAGCCGGCAACGGAAGCCAATGTGGCGGCAATTTCCTCGGACACATAGCCAGGACGGGTGCCCAGGGCGGCAATGGCCTTGGCGCCTTCCTCGGAGCAGCGCCAGGAGACGAACTTCCAGGCCAGCTCCTTGTTGGCGGAATTCTTGTTGATGGCCGCGCCGGTGGTTGAGCCGAAGGAGGAACCGGCGGCCACGCCTTCCAAGTGCGGAACGGAGGTGATGCCCCATTCAAAATCAAAGTTTCCGGCAGCCTTGTCGGCAATCAGGGAGCCGGCAAGCCAGTAGCCCATGGGGATCATGGCAATGTTGCCCTGTTCAAAGGCGTTGCGGTAATGCAGGCCGGATGCCCGGAGCTCCGTATACTCCATAACCGCGCCGGCTTCTTCCAAAGCCTGGTTCAGGTCATAAAAGTATTTCAGATCCGCGTATTCGCCGTCGGCCAGGGTATTCACACCGTCACACACGGCCCAGTTGGCCACGCAGCTGAGCCAGGTGTGGTAATGGGCGCCGTAGATCTTGTCTACGCCCTCGCCGGAGGTCATCTTCTTGGCCAGTTCGGCGTATTGCTCCCAGGTCATATCGGCGGCGGGGTAAGCAACGCCGGCTTTGTCAAAAAGCGTCTTGTTATAGAACAGTACCCAGAAATCAGACCGGTAGGGCAGTGCGTACAAGGCTCCGTCTCCGCCGCGGTAATGCTTTTCCATACCCACATAGGGCGCAAGATCATAGCTGTCGGCGGCAATGTAGCCGTCCAGGCTCTCCACATAGCCCTGGGCGATCCAGTTCTGCAGGTCGCGCACTTCCTTGACGTCAAACACGTCGGTAGTGTCGCCGCCGGCCATGCTGGCGGACACCAGCACGGCATACTCCTGGGACGCCGTGTCCACATATTGCAGGTCCACATCCGGGAAAGCCGCCTCAAAAGCGGCCTCGGTGGCCTGCAGATAGGCAGCGGAACCGGCGTTGACGTCCCAAGTCTTCACGGTCAGCACCGTCTTTCCCTGCGCCAGGGCCATACTGGGGATGACGGCGGCCACCATCAAGGCAGCCATCAGCAGAGCAACAACCTTTTTCATGAAATTTCCTCCTTTTGTTGTGGGTGTTCCGGGCATGACACCGGCCGCGGGTTATTTGAAGCAGACAGGATGAAACATGAAACTGATCATGTAAATTCTTTCACGCTTTATACCATCCATTCAAATCCGCAGCACATTGTTTTGTGGGCTCATTATACAATCCGCACCATAAAAAGTCAATAACTAATTTCAATATTACCATACATTCCAGTTTTCCGCGCCTCCACGCCATAAAAAGCAGCGGAAATTGTTCTGTAAACGCTTACATTTTTCTTGTTGCCAAATATGCCTGCATTTTGTATAATGGATGCAAGCAATATTTGCAGTCCCTTACGGAAAGGAAAACCCTATGACGAACAAACAAGTCACCATCTATGATATTGCAAGGGAAGCCGGCGTATCCATCGCCACCGTGTCCAGGGTTATGTCCGGGCATTCCAACGTAAGCCCTCAAACGCAAAAGCGGGTCACAGACGTCATCAACAGCCACAAATATGCCCCCAGCTCCGTAGCGCGGGGGCTGGAAAAGGGCAAGACGGGAATCATCGGCATCATACTGCCGGAGGTTTCCAATCCCTATTACGCCAGGCTTTACTGCGCCGCCGACGACGAAGCCCGCCGCCGGGGTTATACCGTATGGCTTCACCAGCTTCCCCACAACCGCCCCTATGTGGAGCGGGAGGTGGTGGAGCAATTGATCCGCCGCCGCCTGGACGGGGCGTTTTTCATGGGCGGCATTGTGGAATCCCAGCACGAGGACATGCCTGCGGCTATTGCCGAGCTGCACAAATACATGCCCGTGGTGGCCATCTGCCCGCCCATCGAAGGGCTGGAATGCATCTGCCTGTACAACGACCTGGCCACCGCCATCCGTCAGGCGATGCAGCATTTGCACATGCTGGGCCACGAGCGTATCGCCTTTATCGGCGGCTCCTCCATGGTGCGCTTGTCCGGCGCGCGGGGGCGCGGCTTTTTGGATGCTCTGGCGGAGCTGAAGCTCAAGGATGATACCGCCTACCACCACGAGGGCGGCTATACCGCCGAAGCCGGGGAGATCGCGCTGCTGAAGCTGCTCACCGGCCTCCCCAGGGAAAACTGGCCCACCGCCATCATCGCGTTCAACGACCTGGTGGCATTGGGGGCCATGAAGCAGCTGGCGCTGATGGGCCTTTCCGTCCCCAGGGACATGGCGGTGGTGGGCTGTGACAACTCCTTCTTCTCCCCCTATCTTAGCCCGCCGCTGACCACCATCGACCTGCACCCCGAGGCGCACGCCCGCAGCGCCATATCCGAGCTTTTGACCGCGGTGGAGACGCCCGTGGCCCCGTATACCCTCATGCGGGACGCCACACTGGTGATTCGCGAATCCTGCGGCGTGAAGCTGGGCAGGCGGCAGTTGAAATAGCGCCTTGTGTCCCTCATAAAACGACGTGCCTTTTATATGCGGTGCGCCGCCTAAAATTTTTTTGCCCTATTATGGCTTTGATGCGCCGGCGGGAGAGAATATGCGCTGTCCCGCCGGCGCGTCATTGGCTTTGCCTGCCCTGCGCAGGCTGATTAACGTGAGAAATTTCCGGAAAAACGTAACATTTTCCTAAAAAAATACAGGGAAAAATTTGTCGATTTTTGTTTGCTTGTCCGGAACGTATTATGATATAATTCTTAACATATAGGCAAATTCCAAGGTGGCGCATGATTTGCGTAAAAAGGTATTGTGCTGTGAAACCGATCCGATACATCCTTGCCGTTTATCTCATTATTGTGCTGGCGGCCATGGCCGCCCCCGTATCCGCCAGGGGCGAAAGCCGGATGCAAACCGCATCCCCCGGTGCGCTCAGGAGCGCCACGGAATACGACTATCCGCCCTTCTCCGTAACCGGCGGCGGAGCGGCGGACGGTTTTTCAGTGGAGCTTTTGCGGGCGGTGGCAAACGAAGCCGGCCTGTCCGTTTCCTTTTATGTGGATGAATGGTCCGTGATCAAGGGCAGGCTCGAGCACGGGGAATTGGATGTGCTGCCGCTGGTGAGCTATTCCGGGGAACGGGATGCGTATCTTGATTTCTCAATCCCCTATATCGTTATGAACGGCAACATCTTCGTAAAAGCGGACAACCGCACCATCACATCCGAGGCGGACCTGGCCGGCAAAGCGATTGCCGTCATGCGAAACGACACAGCCCACGAATATGCGTTGCGCATGAGCCTGACGGAGCATTTGATCCTGACCGCCACCGTTCAGGAAGCGTTTTCCCTGCTGGCGGGCGGGCAGTGCGACGCCGTACTCGCCCAAAGCGTGGTGGGGGCCATGATCGTGCAGAACATGGGGCTTCAAAACATAAGGTTGTACAGGAGTTCGACGGCGACGGCATATCACGGGTCAAGACAACCCTGACCGGCTTTGAGCAGAAGTTCTGCTTTGCGGTAAGGGAAGGCGACAAGGACCTGCTGGCAAAGCTCAACGAAGGCTTGGCCAATGTGTTCATCAACGGCGTGTACAACAGGCTGCATGAAAAATGGTTCCCCTTCCTTATGGAAAACCAGCCCAAGCTGAAGGATGTGGTCGTTTACCTCGTTTACATCCTGGCGCCTGTGCTGCTGATCCTGCTGGCAGCGTTCTTTATTGCCGTCAAGCGGGAGGTCAGGCGCAAAACCGGCGAGCTGAAGGCCGCCAACGAAGCCAAAAGCCGGTTTCTGGCCAACATGAGCCATGAGCTGCGCACGCCGCTGAACGCCATTCTGGGTTATTCCGCATTGCTGCAAAAAGACGCTCCCCTGCCCGCCCAGGCTTCAAACAGCCTTCAAATCATCAACAAGAGCGGAGCGCATCTGCTATCGCTGATCAATGACATATTGGAAATTGCCAAAATCGAATCGCAAAAGGCCGTGCTGAACATCGCCGCATTCGACTTCCACCAGTTCATTGGGGATATTGAGGCCATGTTTGCCATGGAGGCCCGCATGAAAGGTCTGGCCCTCACCGTAAAGGGCCTTCAATCCGTGCCCCGCCACATGGCCGGGGACGCGCTGAAATTGCGCATCGTGCTCATCAACCTCATTGGGAACGCGCTGAAATTCACCAGGGAAGGCGGCGTCACGGTAACGCTGTCATCCCAGGACGGCTTAAAGGGCAAAACGCTTTTGTATGTGCAGGTGAAAGATACAGGCATCGGCATCGCCGAGCAGGAGCGGGAGAAGCTGTTCGAAGCCTTCACCCAGACCAGAAGCGGGCTGGATGCCCAAAAGGGAACAGGCCTGGGCCTGGCCATCAGCCAGGAGTTTGTGACACTCATGGGCGGCAGGATTCATGTGGAAAGCACGGTCGACGGGGGGAGCACCTTCTACTTTTCCGTGGAGCTTGCGGATTCCGGCGCGCCCGAAGCGCCGGGCGTTCAAAAAGCCGGGAAGGTTACCGGCATAAAGCCCGAGGAGGGGAAGCCGTGTCCCCTGGTCCTGATAGCGGAGGATAACGCGGACAGCCGAAGGCTCATGGCAAGGCTCATAACCGGCGCGGGTTTTTCCGTGCTGGAGGCGGAGGACGGTCAGGCGGCCGTGAACCTGGCCCGGGAGCACCGGCCCGGCTTTATATGGATGGATATCCGCATGCCGGGTATGAGCGGGCTGAAAGCCGCCGGTATCATCAAAAGCCTTGCGCCGGACTATTCCCCCGTCATTGCCGCCATATCGGCCAACGTGTTTGAGGAGGAGCGGGAGATGATTCTCGCTTCCGGGTGTGACGATCTGGTGCGCAAGCCTTTTGCGGAAGACGATATATGGGCCGTAATGGAAAAGCATCTGCCCCTCACCTTTTTAAGGGAGCCGGACGCGCCGCGGCAGTTGTCCCTCCGGGGGCTTTTGCAGGAGGACCGCGCCGCGCTGCGGGCCGCCATTTTGCGCCTGGACGAGGGTTTGATGGCGCAAGCCGTTTCCAAAATACGCGAAACCGCCCCGGAGACGGCCGATAGGATAGCCGTCGAAATCAGCCAAATGCGCTTTACCTTATTGCTGCGGCAATTGAACGAGTAGGAGGAACCGTACCCATGATGTTTATCAACCCCACAAGGCCGGTGGAAATCATGGTGGTGGACGACACGCGGGAGGACCTGGCGCTTTTATCCGCGCTGCTCAAAAGCCACGGTTATCATGTGCGGCCCGCGGATTCGGGAGAGCTGGCCATCGCGTCGCTTGAATACCACAAGCCCGACCTGATGCTTTTGGATGTAAGGCTGCCGGGGATGAGCGGGTTTGATGTGTGCAGGCAGGTCAAGGAAAATACCGAGACGGCGGACGTTCCCGTGATCTTCATCACCGCCCTGGACGAGGCCAGGGATAAGGTGGCAGGCTTCCAGGCGGGCGGGGTGGACTTTATCACCAAGCCCTACCAGGAGGAGGAAGTGCTGCTCAGGGTTCGCAATCAGCTGGAAATGCACTTTCTGCGCAAGGAGCTGCAGGACAGCAACCGCAGCCTGTACAACGAGCGGGAGCTGCTGCGCACCACGCTTTTATCCATAGGCGACGGCGTGATCTGCACGGATGAGCACTGCCGCGTCACCATGATGAACGACGTGGCCAAGAACATGACGGGCTGGCACCAGGACAGCGCCATCGGCCAGCCATTTAAAACGGTGTTCAACATCATCAACGAGCAAACGCGGGAGCCTGCCAAGGACCCGCTGAAAAAGGTCTTGGAAACGGGCAAGGTGGTGGGGCTGGCCAACCACACGGCGCTCATCTCCAGGGACGGTATCGAGCGGCCCATCGCCGACAGCGCCGCGCCCATCCGCGATATCACGGGCAAGCCCATAGGCGTTATCCTGGTGTTCAGGGACGTGACCAGCGAAAAGCTGCATCTGGATGAAATCGAGTTTTTAAGCTTTCACGACCATTTGACCGAGCTGTACAACCG
>JAEWNM010000198.1 GCA_023392755.1 Bacillota bacterium | reverse complement strand
TTCCAAAACGGCATAGCATCCAGCCTGTTTGGGGGCGACAACGCGGCAGCGGGCCTGACCTTCTCCCTGCTGCTGGCCACATTGACCATCGGCAGCACCATCGGCGGCCGGATGGCGGACAAGTACGGGCCGCGAAACGTCGTTATTTTTGGCGGATGGATATTGTCGGCAGGTTTTTTGCTGGCCTCATTTGTATCCCCTTCCGCGCCCTGGCTGTTGTGGCTCACCTATGGTGTGATGGGCGGCGTTGGCATGGGCTTTACCTATTCCACCACCATCGCCTGCGCGCAGAAGTGGTTTCCGGACAAGCGCGGCCTGATAACCGGCATCATTGTGGCATCCCTTGGGTTTGGCGGCGTTGTATTTACGCCGATCATTGAAATGCTTATACAGACCTTTGGCGGTGTGGCCAAAGGTGAAATGAATACGTTCATGGTTCTCAGCGGTATATTCTTGGTTGTATGCACCGTTTGCGGCTGGTTTGTGCGCAACCCTCCCAAAGACTTTGTGCCCAAAGGATGGGCCGCCAAGGCCGGTAACGGAAGCGCGGCCGTTAGCTATACGCCGGGGCAGGTGCTGAAAATGCCGCAGTTTTTTATTCTTACGGCCACGCTGATGCTGGCCTGCATGGGCGGCCTGATGATGATCGGTTTTGCCAAACCGATCGCTATTGCCAGAGGCATGGCAGAGACGGCGACTGTGGGCGTGTATGCTATTTCGCTTTTCAACTCCTTCGGCCGGCTTTTCTGGGGCTGGATATCGGATAAACTGGGCCGCAAGCAGACGTTGTTTGTGCTGCTTACGGGCACAACGGTCCTGTCGCTGCTGGTCAACCTGGCTGCCGGGCTTTGGATTTATGTGCTGATTGGCTGCATCGGCTTTTTCTACGGCGGATTTTTAAGCACCTTCCCGGCATTTACGGCAGATTTGTTTGGGCCAAGGCATATGGCTACCAATTATGGAATGGTGCTGATCGGCTTTGGCATCGGCGCTGTAGTATCTTCTTATGTGGCGGGGCATTTCAAAAATGTGGCTGCGCAGGATATCAATCTGATGTTCCCGGCTTTTGTGATTGCCGCCATCGCCGCGGTTTTGGGCATTTTGCTGCTGCTTGTTTTGAAAAAGCCCAAGGTGGTTTCATAGCAATAAGTGCTGAATGATCCGTATGCCCTTGGCATGCGGGAGGCAGCCTGGGCCAGGGCAACCGCATTTGTAACCTATTTTATGGATTATCGCAGCCGAAGGTTTCCAAAGGGCGACCGGAAAGCCCTTTGGCCGCCCTCGCAGGGGCGAATCCCCCTTAAAAACGATGCGATGTACACTAAAAGGTTACATTTATCTCCTCGAAACATCCAAGGCCTGCTATACCTGGACTCAAAGTGCAAGACACAAATCTTCAATGAAAATAACTAGGATTCTAATGCGTTGCCCCTGCAGTCTGGGCACGCCAATTGACAGTTGCATTCAAAATGTGTTATTCTGTTTTCATCGTAAAAGGGAGGCAGGATGTATCCATGCATTACTATATTCGCGTAAAATAAGTGAAACAAAGATGCTCCGCAATAAGTGGACTTTATTTGTTTTGCCTGTTTGAGCGGGTATGGATACAAAATCGGCTGTCCCAGTGAGACGCTGTTTTTGCATACTTTCCGCATCGTCAAAGAGCAGATGAAGGTTCACTTGTGAACGGTCATCTGCTTTTTTCATTGCGTAAAATAAAAACAGCAAGGTGAGTGAAAACAGTATGAATACGAGATTGAAATGGAAAAAGAGGTTCTTCATCCTCTTAACCGGGCAGGCAATATCTATTATCACAAGCGGGATACTGCAAATGGCCATTATCTTTTATCTGACAAACAAAACAGGCTCTGCGCTGGTTTTGTCATTGGCTACATTGGCGGGCTTTTTGCCACAGGCACTGCTGGGCCCCTTTATAGGCGTTTGGGTGGACCGTTGGAGCCGAAAACTGGTCATGATAGCGGCCGATCTGTTTATTGCGATTGTGGGTGGCATGCTGGCCATTGCCGCGCTTTTTATGGAGCTCCCTGTATGGCTTGTTCTGTTGGTGTTGTTTTTGCGCAGTATAGGCAGTGCGTTTCACACACCCGCTATGAGCGCGGTAACGCCGCTCATCGTACCGGCGGATCAGTTGACAAAATCCGCCGGATTTGCGCAGGCCATACAGTCTATAGGTTATATTGTCAGTCCGGCGGGCGGTGCGTTCTTGTTCTTGGTGTGGCCAATGGAAATGGTTATCGCCCTTGATATTGCCGGTGCCGTTATTGCAAGCATTACTGTTGCAATGGTATCAATTCCCAAGCCGAATAAGAGCGAGACAGCCGTAACTGGAAACTTTGTACGTGAGCTGAAAGAAGGATATATGGCGCTGCGTGAAAACAAGGGCCTGTTCTCTCTGCTGTGGATTGGGACATTGTACATGTTCGTGTATATGCCGATAAGTGCCCTGTATCCTTTGATGAGCATACAATACTTTGGCGGCACTGCAGCCCATGCCGCAGCGGCAGAGATCACATTTGCCGTTGGAATGCTTATTGGGGGCATTATACTCGGGGCATGGGGCGGTTTCAAGAAAAAGACACTGACCATATGCCTTTCCATATTTCTTATGGGCGTCAGCCTTGCAACAGCCGGAATCCTGCCACAAACAGGGTTTATTGGTTTTGCCGTATGCTGCGTCGTCATGGGTTTTTCTTCACCGCTTTATGGTGTACAATCTGTTCTATATCAAGAGAAGATCAAGCCCGAATATTTGGGCCGGGTTTTTTCCCTTTCCATGAGCTTGATGTCTGTGGCAATGCCGGTGGGACTGCTGTTCTCAGGGATGTTTTCCGAACAGATCGGGGTTCACAGATGGTTTCTTGTGTCCGGGGTCGTTATTATTGCCATCTCCTTGCTTACGCTCAAGCTTCCCTCAGTGAAAGCGCTCAACATGGACGGTCAGTGAACGCGGGGAGACTGTCAAACCAGGCTAAATTGTTTAATCGGCTGGCAAAACTGTTTGCTTTGTTCGTCTAATCCATGTAGGGGGTGAAGCGCTTGCACAACTCCATGACGCATGGTTTGGCCCCGGCGGCCAAACTGGAAGAATGGTTTGCTTTATATGGCGATGCTGTTTTGCGAACCTGCTACATGTACCTGTCAGACAGGGCGCTGGCCGAGGACGCAACACAGGATACCTTTATCAAGGCTTGGAGCGGTATGGAGAAATTTGAGGGGCGTAACGACAGCTCCGCTAAAACATGGATTCTTCGTATTGCCATCAATACTTGCAAGGACTACCGGCGCACAGCATGGTTCAAGCATGTGGATTTGTCCAGGGCGCTGGAGGAACTGCCCCCTGCCATACGGGATGTGACGGGCGAATCCCGTGCTATGTTTATGGACGTCATGCGCCTCCCTGCGACGCTAAAGCAGGCGATCCTCCTTTACCACTTTAACGACCTGACCCTTAACGAGACAGCGCAGGCACTTCATGTGAGCCGGTCCACGATCCAGAACAGGCTGCATAAGGCATATGCGCTGCTTCAGTTTGCACCGGAAGGGAGCGGCGGCAATGAATAAGAGCGATTTCATCAAAGAGGCGCTTAATGAAAACCTTTCCGGGCTTTGCATCCCAAGGGGTATGCACGCGCCGCTTCTTGAACAGATAACGGGAGGGAAGAAAACGAAACGCAAGCTGACGGCAGGTTTGATTTGCACAATCGTCCTGATACTGCTTACAGTCACCGCGCTTGCGGTGATCGCCGCGAACGCGTGGCTTAATAGCGTTTCGCAGATGCAGGTGGATGGTACATTTTGCAGATGGAACCTTGGGGACAAGCTGCGTTTTGTTGGGGCGATGAAGGACACGGGCCAACCGGTGGACGAAGAGCTGTACAAGGCTCTTATCGATACGTCTTTGGAAGACAACATACGTGAAGATGCGGCCAACAAGATCATTGACGACGCCTTTGGCGACGCAATGCGAAAATATGCCGATACCTGGAGTCAGGTACCCGATACCGTGGTGGCTATGGCGCCCGCTCCAGTGATCATTTTCAGGCAGGCGTTTTACCAGGAGCACCCCGACGCAACCGAGCAGGAATACAGGGACGCGCTGGGATATTGGATTCGCGATACAGCCAGGCTGCAGAAGAAGGTGCAGGAAGCCCTGGGCCCAACGCCCAAGCCGCAGTATGACGAAGCGTATGCCATACGCTGGGTAAAATCAGCTATGACGGAAACTTGCAGTTGGTCGCAGGCGGCGGCGGATGGCGCGGACATCAGTGTAACCTTTGACGAAGCAAACGGGGTTTGGATGTGCACAGGCAGCGTAAAAAAGGAAAGCCTGGAAAGCAGTTTTGATCCCTTGACCGACGGCCCGCATGTGAAGGACCTGGGGGATTCCTACGGCATACATATCATCGTGGACAAAAACGGCCGCTATTGGGGAAGCATAACGCTTGAGGAATATCTTGCGAAATCCGCCCAAGAACCGATATGGAACTATGACGGCGGCTACTGTGAGAAAATTGCCATACAGGCCGTGATGGAGCTATTCAATTTAAGCCTTGAGCAGGTTGACCGTTATTTTGCGCACGCCCGGCATATCTATACGGACGAGAACCGATACGGCGTTATGGCGGTTTTTTTCAAGGAACACAGCAACAACATTCTCAACGATTGGACGTATGCTGCCATCGTCAACGCCGGGACAGGGAAACTGCTGGATTGCTTTGACCATACGATGCTTTGGGAGCGGCTGCCGGCGCTTGCGGAAAAGTACCCTCAGATGACCGGGGAAGAACAAAAGAATGCCATGCTGTGGTACACACAGTACAATCCTGAAGGCAGTTACAGAGAATGGCCGGAAGAGCGCAGGGCGCAGTGGGACGTGCTGTTTGGGAAATAGGCTGCGCAATGCGTTTTATAGAAAGGGAGAATACTCCCCAAAGAAACAGCCACGGTTTTCATAAAGCCGTGGCTGTCAACCCATCAGAAAAGCTGCGTTTTTCAGACGTGGGATTTTGCATACGTGGAGAGAATGGGGGAAAGGAGGGAAGAGAAGTAATGCTTTTCCCGTTGCAAAATAGGACGTTGTCCGCTTCGCATTATGCTGCTATACAGCGTTGTGGCTTCCTATAGCAATGCAAAATGGGCACTTTCGAAAAGCGATTTCATTTGGCATAGGCAAAAAGGATGTCCGGCGGGGTCAAACATAACTTTCCAGCCATCAGAAAATTGCTTGTCAGCGACTGTTGCCCCACAATGGATTGCATATTGAACCGCCTTTTGCAAATCATCAACGGCGAAGTCAATATGCGCCATTTGTTGTTGAGCTTCCGGCTGCTCCGGCCATACGGGCGGTTTATACTCGGGATTCCGCTGAAATGTTATGCAAGGATACGCGCCCTGGTTTGTTCCCGGAGCACCTAGGCATACATAGTCTTCATCATGAAACGGTATCTCCCATTTGAGCAGGGCCGCATAGAATTTTGCCAACTCATGCGGTTCCTTGCAGTCCAATGTTACTGCGTACATTTTGATTTTCAACTCATCACCCATAACACTGACACCTCCGAAAGTTTTGATAGCCCGCGGTATGAAACTGTCCGGCAGGGCCTTAATGCCGTGCTGCTAATCTCACTTGGTATTTTATAACAATCAAGGCTAAAGAGCAATATCTCAATCCCTTTAACGATAGCGATATTTCATCCCGGGCCAGGGTATCCCCACCTTCTTAAACAGGATTTCCATGTTGAACCCCTTGACCGCGTCTGGGTCTTGGACATGACCTGTATTCAAACAGAGGAAGGATGGCTTTATCTTTGCCGCGTAATTATCCACACTTTTCTTTTGCCCGACAAATCGTATCCAAATCAAGGGAAGTAGAAAAATTAGCGCGTCTATGAGGTGTCTAGAGCGTACAGCGGCGATATCACAGGTATCGCCATATTTAAGAAATATAAAAGAGCACATGCGGTATGTATAGTGACCCCCAAAGTCAACACAAATAAAAGAGAGAGCTAGCTATATCGTTTTGAAGAGCAGGAAACTCATATGCGTATTTACGTGTTATGGCTGTTGCCGAAGTCCTTCCCGGTATTCACTGGGAGTAACCTGGTGGTATTTTTTAAAGCAGATTGCAAAGTAGCGCTGATTTTCATAACCGACGGCGCTGGCAATATCCTGTATGCGCAGGTTACCCTGTGAAAGAAGGTTAGCGGCCTTTTCCATGCGTATGCGGGTCAGGTATTCCACAAAGCTTTCTCCAACGCATTGTTTGAAGATTTGGCGAAGATAATTGACGCTCATAAACAATTGGGAGGCGATGAAGTCCAGGCTGAAGTCAGCGTTTCCATAATAGGTACGCACGTATTCCTGTACTTTATGCACCGTCAGTTCCGTTCTTCCCAGCTTGCGCTGCTGATATTGTTCCCAGCATTTTTTTGCAAAGGCTGTGAACGCCTGTTCTAACTGCGCAAGGCTTTCGCTTTTTTCCACATCCTCATATAAAAGCATCCGGCTGATTTGGGAGAATTCCGCCCTGCCTTCCAGCATCTCGCCTTCGGCACGCATCATGGATAAGGCTACTTCCAAGATTTCTATCTTTAGCAGTCCGGCATTGGCAGCCTTCTGCCCCGCATAGTGCGCAAAGATTTTTTGTGACCATTCCAAAACCTTTGGGAGATCGTCGAATTTTATGCAAATCATAAG
>JAEWNM010000173.1 GCA_023392755.1 Bacillota bacterium | reverse complement strand
ACTTTGTTGACACACTGGAATTCCGAAGGGATATCGCCCCTGCGGAGTTTCTTTTTATTCACCCATAAATGGTTTTATCATCCCGTATCATTCCACTGTTCCCGCAGCGTAACCCGCACCCGTGCCTCCAGCCGGGAGATTTGAACCTGGGTCATATGCAGCAGCTCCGCCGTTTCCGCCTGCGTCTTTTCCGCTGCAAAACGAAGGTATAAAAGCCACTGTTCCGTTTTGGGCAGGCGGGAGATCAGGTCCCTTAGAAACAGACGCTCCATCCATGTTTCGCTTCGGGGGTCTTTCAATATTTCCCCCCAGGACAGGCGCTGGTCGGCGGTGGGAGAGCTGTCCAGGGATACGGGCTGCCGCCCCGTTTCCAGAATAAGCACCAGCTCGGCGGCGGGCATGCGCATGGCTTTTGCGATTTCTGGCAATGTAGGCTCACGGTGTAGCGCCTGGCGCAAAATGCGTATGGTTTTCCGTGCGAGCATGGCCCGCTCCCGATCCGTCCTGGCGATATGCACCGGGCTGTCATCCCGCAAATAGCGGCGCAGTTCCCCCAGAATCATTGGCACCGCGTAGGTGGAAAACTGTACGCCGGCCTTCCGGTCAAAGCGCTGAATGGCTTTCACAAGCCCCATGCAGCCCTGCTGGTACAATTCCTCGCCGTCCCTGCCCCAGGCGGAAAAGCGTTTCAAAACGCAGCGCACCAGGGGCAGATTGCGGCGCACCATTTCCTCCAGCGCCTCCTTGTCATCCTCCTGGGCGCGGGTGATGAGATCCAGGTTTTCAGCTTGTTCATAAGCGCCCATCGGCTCAGCCGTGGCGGGCTGCGGCGATGGCTTTGCGCATACGCACCACCGTGCCCAGGCCCAGGGTGGAGGTCACCTCCACATCGTCCATAAATGTCTGCATCACGGCAAAGCCCATGCCGGAGCGCTCCTGTTCCGGGTGAGATGTGTAAAATGGCTGCATGGCCTGGTTGACGTCGGCAATGCCTTTGCCTTTGTCGGATATTTCCACAGTCAGCGTTCCGCCCGGCGTATAGGAGGCGCTCATGGTCACAATGCCCTGGGTGCCTTCGTACCCGTGTACAATGGAGTTGGTAACCGCTTCGCTGACAGCTGTTTTGATGTCCGCGATTTCCGATACCGTGGGGCTCAGCTGCACGGCAAAGGCGGCAATCACCACGCGGGCGAACGATTCGTTTTCAGGGCAACCCATGAAGGATAGCTGCATATGATTTCTGCCGTTCATTATTTAACCTCCTGTTCACGCCTGGACACATGTATGATTTGGCCCATGCCGGATAGTTGAAAAAGACGGTTGATCTGCGGGTTCATATTCCTGACCCATACGCTGCCGCCCCTGGCCGCCAGAATGCGGTACCGGCCCAGGATGACGCCAATGCCGGAGGAGTCCATGAATTTCAGGTCTGCCATATCCAGCATCAGATGGCGTACCGCGGGATCGGATAAAAGCTCGTCCAGGTCCCGGCGGATACTTACGGCGCTGCAGTGGTCCAGCTCGCCGCTCAGGGCCACCGTCAGTTTATCCCGCTGCTTGGCGTGATTGAGCATGCTTGTCCCCCCTTGTTTGCTGTAAGCTGTATTTGCCTGTGTACAGTCACTATCCTTCCTCGAAAAATGGGTGTTTATGCAGGATATGCAGCAATCGTTCGACAAACAAAAAAAGAGCGCATCAATTAACGCGCTCTTTTGAAAAATGGATGGCTTAAAAGTAGTTGTTGATCCAGCAGGGCTTCGCGTAAAATACACGATTGATTGTTTCCTGATTGCCGTATACCCTTACGCCATCCATATATTCAAAATCGGCGGCGTGGTAATTGCCCAGGATGGCGGCCGAAAACACATTGACGGTCATTTCCACATCAGCCCCCTGCGTGCCGGCCTTACCCAATGGGGCGGGGGGCAGGGGAGTAAACGTAATTTCATGCGCCCTGTTTTCCCCAAAGGCGATATGGTACAGGCCGTTGTTCTTGGGCAAAAAATCATCGTGCAGATTAAGGGAAAGGCTTCCGCTTCCCTCGTATCTGGCAAGGCGCAGTACCTCCAAAGCGTGTACGGCACGGACCATGCCGTTTGTTTTCACCTGCTTTGTGGTCTCCGACTGGGGAAAGTCCGCACAGAAGGAATCCAGGTTCAGTGAGTATGGCATTGAAAAGGAAATACTCTCATAGTCGGCAGCGAATGTTTTGGCAAAAGCCATGATGGCCTTCAGTGTCGCAAAGCCGTCGAATGCCATCTCCTTGCATCCAATAATCCGGCGCGCCCTGTCGCCGGCCCGCTTTTCAAATACAAAGTACCCTGCGGGAACACCCTGCTCGTTTTTGTACAAAAAGGCATGACCCTCTCCCTTGAAGGGATCGGCGTTTTTGACTGTGTTCCAGTCCAGCTCGTCCCGCACCGCCATCATGTTCCATTTGGGGGCAAAGGCCTGATAGGCAGCTTTGAAATTGTCAAGCGCTTCGCCGGGCTTATGCAGGTGGAACGTGCCGGGCCATTTATGATCGGGTATGGCTTTCAGGTCGAAGTCCCACAATATGCTGGCGCAGGAACGGTGGTAGCCAAAGCTTCCGTAAAACTGCTCGCTGAAGGGATATAGGTAGGAGAAGGGAACCTTTTTTTCATAAAGCTCCATGAGCGCGCTGGAGAATATGGCTTTGACAGCACCCTTGCGCCGGTGCTGGGGATAGGTGCATACCGCGCCGATACCCGCCATGGCCGCCTGATGGCCGTCGAAGAATACCTGATATGGCAGCACGGCAATGCTGGACATCATTTCCCCTTCGTCTGAGAAAGCGGCAAGAATGTCGGTAACGGCGGCATCCCCTTTGGAATGGGGTTGCTCACGAACCGCTTTTGCATACTCTTCCGGGCTTTTCCCCTGGGTGTCCAAAGACCAATGAAAGCTTAACGCGGATATGCTATGGGCATTGAGCAGTTCCGTTTCCGCTATTTTTCGTACGATCATGCGCATCCATCCTTTGTACATTTTTGAGGGCGATTTTCTTCACTATAACAGAAAGCGGGCGACGCGGCAATAGCGCCCGCTGCCTGATAATCAGCCTTTCCATTTGAACAGCAGCACGCCGCCGACCAAAAGTCCCATACCGACATACTTGTTCCATGTGAAGGGCACTTTTTCCGTGCCCAGTATGCCAAACGCGTCTATCAGCGCGGCGGCCAGAAGCTGCGCGATAAGAATGGTGGAAATGGCCACGGTCGGGGTAAGATTCTGTATGCCAAGCATGACCGTGAGCGTAATGGCAAGCCCCAGCACGCCGCCCATCCAGTAATACCAGGGCATTTTCAAAAGTCCGGCAAATTGGCCCTTGCCCAGAATCCACAAAACAATCAGGGATAGCACAAAAGCTGTTCCCTGCACAAATACGTTGGATTCGTACAGCCCAATCTTATCGCCCAGCCGGGTATTGATCACACCTTGAAAACTCATGGCGGCCCCTGCCAGAATGCAAAACAAAACCCCGGCCATTCAATCCCTCCTTGTCAAACAAGGATTAATATGCCCCGGGGTCAGGTTTCCATGCGGCGCTTAGCCGCCTGTCGTATTGCCGCCTTCCAGCTTTTCCACCATGTTGTATATGCGCTGCATTCTTAAATCAATCTCCGCCATATCCTTTGCGGTGCGCAACAGCTCCGCCGAAAGCTCCTTGGGAATGCGCTGTGGCTCCTTGTATCGCAGCTGATGGTCCAGGCTGGCCCACAGGTCCATGGCGATGGAGCGGATTTGAACCTCCACCGGCACCCATGTTTTTCCCTCCGCCAGGAAAACCGGCACCTGCACCACCAGGTGCAGGCTTCTGTAGCCGTTTTTCTTGGGGGCGGTGATATAGTCCTGCTCCTTGACTAGCACGATGTCGTCCTGGCTCTTCAGCAGGTCCGCCACGGTATATATGTCGCTGATATAGGAGCATATGACACGGATGCCGGCAATATCGTACAGGTTTTCGGCCGCCGACGCGAAGGATACGGGCAGGTTTCTGCGCTGAAGCTTTTCGGTAATGCTCTGCACCGTCTTGAGCCGGCTTTGCATGTGATGAATGGGGTTGCGTTTGTGGCGGAGCTGAAACTCCTCGTCCAGGTTTTCCAGCTTTGTGCGTACCTCCCGGATAGCCGACTGGTATCGGCACTGCATTTGCAGATAGCTGTCCGACAGCTCCTGAATGCTTTTGAGGGTAAGCCTGGCAAGAAGAGGTCTGTCCGCGAGGGTCATGAAGGGCTCCTTTCCGGCGGGTCCGCGCGCTTCAACTCCACGGTGAAGGTGCTGCCGTGTCCGGGAGCGCTTTTTACGCGCAAATTGCCGCCATGCAGGTCGATGATGCGTTTTGCAAGGGGCAGCCCCAGCCCGTTGCCTTCGTGGGCGTGGGAGGTGTCTCCCTGGTAAAACCGTTCGAATATACGTGCCTGTGTCGCTTCATCCATACCCGCGCCCTGATCGCGGATGCGTACCTTGACCACATCGCTTATGTACAGGGAAAGGGTGATTTCACCGTCCGGCGGTGAGAATTTGATGGCGTTCCCCAACAGATTGATCCATACCTGCTGCAAAAGCTCCGCATCGCCGCGGATGACAGCGCTTTCCAGATTCACAAGCCACTTGATACCCCTTGGTGCCCATTCCGGCTCCAACAGAAGCACTGTCTGGCGAAGCTGTTCATCCAGGGAAAAAGGCGCGTCGGCGGTAAGGCGCTGTTGGTATTCCAGCCTGGACAGCCGCAGCAGGTTTTGAGAGAGCCGGGAGAGCCGCTGGCTTTCCTTGATGATGATCGACGTATACTCCTGCCGTTCTTCCTCTGATGTTTCGGGGCTTTTCAGCAGCGTTGCAAACCCTTGGATGGAGGCGATTGGTGTCTTGAACTCGTGGGAAACGTTGCTGATAAAGTCCTTTTGCAGATATTCTATGCTTTGAAGCTCCTGTGCCATGTGATTGAAATTTTCCATCAGCTGCCCCAGCTCATCCTGGCGCTTTACGGAAAGCCGCACGGAAAAATCGCCTTCCGCCACCTTGCGCGTAGCCTCCGTCAGGCGGCTGATGGGCCGAAGCATCCGTTTGGTGGATAGGAATACGAACAGGAAAAACGAGAACGTACATATCATCAGCGTGGAGGATGCACGGATGGATACCTTCCGGAACATGTTCACGTGGGAACGGATGCTTACCTTGAATAGGCTGTCGCCCGCCATGAAGTATGTCACGGGCGTATTAAAATATTTCTGTGCTGTGGAAACAATTTCACCCGCGTTAAGGCGCCGCATCTGTTCCGCGTCCAGGGGGAGCTCGGATATATCCTCCCTGACTTCCACCTGATAGATGGCGGTGGTGGATATGCCGGCGATCTCCGCCACGGGCAGGTGTGTCTTTTGGTACAGCTCCAGGGCATAAATGGCTACGCCCTGCTGGTCCGCCTGTATTTCCTGAAGCAGTACCCTGTTATTGATGACCGTGGAAACGCCAAAGGATATGCCCGAGGAAACAACGATCATCAGGCAGAGCGCCACCATCAGCCGCGTTTGGAATTTTTTTAGATAAAAAGGGTGCCTCATACCAGCTTTTCCACCCGGTAACCAAGCCCCCGTACGGTGATGATGCGGAATTCCGGAAAGCCGCCGCATTTTTCCCGCAGGCGCTTGATATGCACATCCACCGTCCGCTCGTCGCTTTGTGCGTCCATACCCCACAGCTCGTCCATCAATTGGCTGCGGGTGAACGTGCGGCCGGGATAGCTCAGTAATTTAAACAGCAGCAAAAACTCTTTTTTCGTCAAGCTTAGTGTAACATCCCTGCGGGAAACCGTCAAGGCGTCATAGTTAAGCACCGTTTCGCCCACGCGCAGTTCCCGCTCTGTGGCGATACGGCTGCGGCGAAGCAGCGCGTTGATGCGCAGAAGCAGTTCATCCAGCTCGATAGGCTTGACCATATAATCGTCCGTACCCACGGCGAATGCTTTTCGCTTGTCCTCCAGGGCCTCCCTGGCCGTGACCATTAAAATCGGCAGCTCAGGGTAGGCCTGGCGCAAATCACCTGTCAAGGCAAAGCCGTCCATGCGGGGCATCATGATGTCGCATACGATCAGGTCCGGCATGGCGGTTTCCAGCAGGGAAAGCGCCTCCTCGCCATCCTGGGCGCGCATCACTTCAAAGCCGTTCCTGCGCAGGAATACGGACATCAGCTGCCGCAAATTGGGGTCGTCTTCCACCACAAGGACTTTGAACATGTTCCCTCTCCTTTGGTATGTAAAAAAGCACATTCGGCGTTTGGCAGGTATTTCCCTGCTCAGTTGCTGCGCAGCGCGTCGATGGGGTTCAAACGGGAAGCTTTCCTTGCGGGCGCCCAGCCGAACAGCACACCCACCGCCGCCGAGAAGCCGAAGGCCAGCAGCGTGGCGCTGGGAGAAATGGCAAAATCAAATCCAATGGCCAACGCCACCAGGAACGATATCAGGTTACCCAAAAGTATGCCGCCGGCGCCGCCCAAGAGGGATAGAACCACCGATTCCATCAGGAACTGGAGCTGTATACGCTTAGGCTGCGCGCCCAGCGCCTTGCGCAGGCCGATTTCCGTAGTGCGCTCGGTGACAGAGACAAGCATCATGTTCATAATGCCGATGCCGCCGACCAAAAGGGCAATGGAGGCAATGCCTGCCAGCATGGTGGTCATCATGCCGGTCATGGTGTTCATGGTGTCCAGAAGGCTGTCCAGATTGATGATGGAATAGGCGTCATCCTTGAAATTGAATGCCTGCGCCAGCGCCGCTTCCAGGCTGTCCACAACGGCGTCGGTCCGGGCGGGATCGCCGACGATAACCTCCAGGGAGGTAATGTTGCTGCTCCCCGTCATTCGCAGCGCCGCCTTGTAGGGAATAATGATTTTGGCGTCCATATCCGGGCTGTTCATGCGGTTCATGGCCGACATCATATCGTCCGCCACATCGGGGTCCAGCATGCCCACGATGGTGTAGGTATGGCCGGCCACCATCAACTGCCGCCCCAGCGGGTCCCGCGCAAAAAACAGTTCATCAGCCAGCGGCTTGTTAATTACGCAGACGCGGCTTTCCACATCCATATCCAGCGGTGTCAGCCCGCGGCCCATGCCGATCAGGTCCCGGTTACTGCTGAAATATACGTCGTTGCGGCCTTCAATGCTTGCATCTTCCAAAACCTTCCTGTCGGCCACCACATGGGCGGAGAAAGAAACGGTGGGGGAGATGCCGGCCACGTTTTCCAATTGCGCAAGCTTTTGCACATCGCTGTCATAAAGGCCGTTTTTCAACGGCGTTCCGGGTGCGCGCACGGTAATCTTGCCTGCGCCCAGCTCCTCAAACTGTGCCGTTACCTCATCTGTCACGCCCTGCACCGTGGTGATCAGCGCGATGATAGCCGTAACGCCGATGATGATGCCCAGCATCGTCAAGAACGAGCGCATCTTGTTGCTTTTTATGTTTTGCAGGGATAAAATCAGGCTTTCTTTAAGCATCTTCTTCCTCCCCCTCCTCCCCTTCCGTCAGACGTCCGTCCAACAGGCGCACAATCCGCCCTGCATGGCCGGCAATCGCGGCGTCGTGGGTGATCATGAGGATGGTATGGCCCTCCTCGTTCAGCTCATGGAACAGCGCCATGACCTGGCGGCCCGTCTTTTGGTCCAGGGCACCGGTAGGCTCATCGGCCAGGAGAATGGTGGGGTTGGTGGAAAGCGCCCTGGCGATGGCCACACGCTGCTGCTGGCCGCCGGACAATTGATTGGGGAAATGATACAGCTTTTCGGAGAGACCAACCCTTTGCAGCATTTTGACCGCTATGCCCTCCCGGTCCTTTTGCGGGAAGCCCGCATAGATCAAGGGCAGCATCACGTTGCGCAGCGCGTTCATCCTGGGCAATAACTGAAAGGACTGAAAAATGAAGCCGACCTCTTTGCTGCGTACGGCGGCCAGGTCCTCTTCGTCCAACTCCTGAATACGCCGCCCATGCAATATGTATTCGCCCGCGGTGGGCGTATCAAGACAGCCCAATATATTCATCAGCGTGGATTTGCCGGAGCCGGATGGCCCCAGTATGGCGACAAATTCGCCCTTGCCCACGGTAAAGGATACATCCTTGAGCACCAAATGGTTTTCCTCGCCCATGCGGTAGGCTTTTTGAATGCCGTGCATGGCGACGATAGGCTCTTGCATATGGGTTTTCTCCTCTACTGATCGCGCAGGTTGCGGAAGGGCATCACGGCCAGGCTGTCATCCTTGGGGATGAGTACGGTCTCGCCGGATTTTATGCCGTCCAGCACTTGCACGATGCTGCCGTTGTCAATGCCCAGCAGAAGCGGCTGGCGCACGATTTCCTCGCCGCGGCTGTAGCAGTACACGTAAGGCTGGCTGCCTTCATCAAACTGCACAGCCTTCAATGATATGGTGGTGGCCATTTCCGCCTTATCCTTCAAAACGGTGACTTCGGCGCTCATGCCCATACGCAGCGTGCCGTCCTGGGGCACGGATACCTTGGCGTCATAGTAGGCGATGTTGCCGGATACATTGGCTTCTCGGCCGATTTCGGTAATGGTGCCGGTCAGCGTCTTGTCCAGTGCATGCACATAAACGGTCACTTCCATGCCAAGCTCCAATGCGCCCACGTCATATTCATCCACACGGAAGGCGATGACGGGATGGTCGTAGTCGGCAATGCGGAAGAGGTCCCGCCCCGTGGGTACCGTATCGTCCACATCCACATAGATTTCTGCCAGCGTACCGGCCATGCCTGCTTCCACACGGCTTCCGCTTTTGGGAACGATAATATCATCGTCCTCCTCAACGAGTGTGCCTTCCTCAATGGGAAGTGATTTTACGCGCACGGGCGTGGTGGCCGTCACAACCTTTTCATCGCCGGGCTCCACATTGCCCGAAAAGCTGTAATACGTCACTATGTCCTGGGTTTTTGCAGCTTCTTCATCATATGGTGCGGGACGGGGTCTGAAAAACAGCCCGTAAACAGCTATCAATACCAGTGCCAGCAAAAGCACGCCCCAAATGATTTTCCGTTTCCTCTTTTTCCGGGTTTGCATGGTGTTTCCTCCAGTTCAGTATTTCGAAGCATACGATAAACCTTCCGCATGAACGTAACATGAAATGCGGGCGAAAGGAAAAAAAGAAATTCACCATGGCCTGTGACACGGTCAATTCAATTACCCGGGGGGGGATCGCGGCAAATTAGGGAAGCATCCGTTTCTCTCCTCTGGAAAGCGCGGATGCATAACATGTACGAATGCGCATGAGATCAATGTGCATCTGCGGCGCATGCCGGAAAGTATGTACCGGGATAGCATGTGGCCCATATGATATATTGGCACGAACGCGTTGTTTTAAGCCGGTAGACTTCATGAAAGCGGCGGCGGCGCATATAAACAGGGGCCGCCGGTTCCAATCGCGTTGCGGATGGAACCGGCGGCCCGTTCACATTTTCCGTTCAAGCCCTAAAGCGCCCACAAGCTTCGTCCCAGGCTTTTGTATTCACGGGATGATAGACCTGCGGAGGCATGGAGGCTGCAAGGATATGCCGTCCATGCGCCACATCCTGTATCGCGCCAAGGGCGATAAACTGCATCATGGCGTTACCCAGGGCAGTGGCCTCCGTAGGTCCCGCCATCACGGGCAGGTTCAGCGCGTCGGCTGTCATCTGCATCAGTACCGAGGCCTGGGTGCCGCCGCCCACGGCGTACAGCGCATTGTATTGCCTGCCTGTTAAGCGGGAGATGGTTTGCCCGGTCACACGGTATGCCATGGCCAAGCTCTCATAGATGCAGCGGACGAGGGCACCCCGGGTTTGGGGCACGGCTTGCCCTGTTTTCACAAGATATTGCCGTATGCGTTCCGGCATGTCCCCGGGCGGGAGGAAGCTTGCGTCATCAGGGTCGATAAAGCATGCAAAGGGCGCAGCCGCTTCCGCTTCCCTTGCCAGCTGGCCAAAGGATACAGGCTCCCTGGACGCCCAATGGCGGCGGCATTCCTGCAATATCCAAAGCCCCATAATGTTTTTCAAAAAGCGGATACTGCCGTCCACGCCGCCTTCGTTGGTGAAATTGCTGTCCCGGCTGCCTTCCGTCACCACGGGCTTTTCCATTTCTGTGCCCATCAGTGACCAGGTGCCGCTGGACAGAAACAGAAAATCCTTCAGGCCTGCGGGCACGGCGGCAACGGCGCTGGCGGTGTCGTGACAGGCTGTGTTGTACACCGTCACGGGAGGAATGCCAAGTTCCGCGCACAGCGCGGGTGACAGCATGCCGCAAGGCATGCCGGGCATTTGCAAAGGTGGAAATATCTTTGCCGGGAGGTTGAGCTTATGAATGATCTCCTGTGACCACCGGCACTCGCCTGCGGGCAGAAGCTCCATGGTGGAGGCCATGGTGTATTCGGCCTGCCTTTGTCCCGTAAGGAAATAGGCGATCAGGTTGGGCATGGGCAGCATCGTCCCTGCCCGGTTCAAAACATCCGGCCGGTCTTTTTTCAGCGAAGCCAGCTGGAAAATGGTGTTGATGGCCATATGCTGGATGCCGGTGATTTGATAAAGCCTTTCCTTGGATATCCGCTCAAACACCCAGGGCACCGCGCCCTCCGTCCGTCCATCCCTGTAGTGGACGGGGTTTTCCATCAGGATTCCCTGCTTGTCCAAAAGCCCGTAATCCACGCCCCAGGTATCGATGGCTATGCTCTCATACGCCCCGGCCTCCCGGGCTTTTTTGAGTCCTGTGTATATTTCCTGCATCAATCCAGGAAAATTCCAGTACAGCGTGCCGCCAAGCTTGACCGGCGTATTGTCAAAGCGGTGAACCTCCGTAAGGGAAATACGGCCTTCCTTGAGTCCGGCCAGCATGGCGCGGCCGGAGGACGCTCCCAGATCAAAAGCCAGGACGGTGCGGGCCATGACGCCTACCTCCTATTTTGAGAACTTTTGATAGCCGCCGTGGCGGCCGGTGAAGCCGAATTTTTTGCGCAGCACAAGCAGCTCGTCGATGCGTTCCCTCGGCAGCTCTATACCTCCGCCCAACAGGCGCGTGTTCAGGCACAGCTTGGCGAACAGCTCCAGCGTTTCCATGCGGTAATAGGCGGTCATCAGGTCGGCCCCAACGGTGAGGGCTCCATGGTTTTCCAGGAGAATGGCGTCATGCTCCTGCAAATAAGGCGCGACGGCATCCGGAATCTCCGGTGTGGATGGGCAGCCGTAGGGGGCAATCGGCACCGCGCCCAAGGTTAAAATTGCCTCCGGCATCGTGAATTCGTCCAGGGGAATGTGGGCGATGGCAAAAGAGGTAGCCGCCGGGGGATGGGCGTGCGCTACAGCGCCGATGTCGTTCCGCTCCCTGTAGCAGCCCATGTGCATGGGCAGCTCGCTGGAGGGATTGTATTTTGATTCCTCCTGTTTTTCACAGCGGCCATTGATCAGCAGGATCATGTCCGGCGTCAGAAACCCCTTCGACGTTCCGGTGGGGGTGGTCAAAAACAGATCCTCGCCCACCTTTACGGTGAAGTTGCCGTCGTTGGCGGCCACCCAGCCCTGCTGCCATACACGGCGGCCAATGTCGCACATCTGTTCTCTCAGGGATTGATATTCCATCATACATTTCTCCTTGCATCAGGAACGCTTTGATAATACGTCCCTTTCGTAGATCTTGATCTCCTGGATATACGCCGCGCCGGGAATCTTGTCCTCCCGAAGGCAGAGCTCCTCCCACACCGCGCCCCAGGGCAGTGAATGGCATTCCTGCGTCAAGGCGAGCCGCGCAGAATAATCACCCGCCTGCTCCAACGCGGCAAGCTTGTCCGCCGGTTCCAAAAGTGCCGTCAAAAGCGCCTTGCGGGCACTGCGAAGCCCTGTGACCCAGGCCAGGATGCGGTTGATGGAAGCATCAAAGTAGTCTGTGGCCAGATGAACGCGGTCCAGCGCGTTGGCGCGCACGATTTCCCGCATGATTTGCTTCGTTTCCTCATCCCATAGCACCACATGGTCGCTGTCCCAGCGTACCGGGCGGCTTACGTGCAGCAAAAGCTCCGGCATAAAGCACAGCAAAGCCGGAATCTTGGCGGCGACGCTCTCGGTGGGGTGGAAGTGCCCGGCATCGATGGTGAGCAGCAGATTGGGCCGGGTCAGGGCGTAGCCCATGTAGAATTCATGGGAACCGGGCGTATACGCTTCAGCGCCGATGCCAAACAGCTTGCTCTCCACGGAATCCTTTACATTTTCATAGGCGGGCGCGGCTTGGAAAATCGCGTCCAGGCTTTCCAGCAGCCGCAGCCTTGGGCTCAGGGCGTCCGCCGGCAGCTCCTTTTCCCCGTCGGGAATCCAATGGTTGATAATGCAGGTCTTTCCCGTTTTCCGCGCAAAATACGCGGCGATTTCACGCACCGCCTTGGCATGGGTGATCCAGAATTCCCGGATGCTCTTTTCAGGATGGCTTAGTGTCCCCCCCGCGCTTTTGGGGTGGGAGAAGAATGTGGTGTTAAAATCCAGCCCCAGCTTTTTTTCCTTCGCCCACTCGGCCCAGGGGGCAAAGTGGCGGGGCTGCAGCGCATCCCTGTCCACCTTTTCAGCCGTGTCCAGATAATTGGCGTGCAGATTCACCTTGTGCACGCCGGGCAGCAGGGACAGCGCCTTTTCCATGTCCATGCGCAGTTCGTCAGGCGTTCTCGCGCGTCCGGGATAATTCCCCGTAGCGGCGATTCCGCCTGTCAGGCCTTGGCTTTCCTCAAACCCCAGTACATCGTCGCCCTGCCAGCAATGCATGGAGATGGGTGTTGCCAAAGCAAGGCTCAATGCTCTTTCCACATCCACCCCCAGGTTGGCATATTGCTCCCGGGCCAGTTCGAATGATTTTGTGGCGGTATGCATACCGTTCCCCCTTCTTGCCAAGGTTTGGCAGCCCCATTATACTTGCACTGCGCAAATCTGTCCATTCCTCGGGAAAAAATCGCGCATATGCGCGCTAACGCGCAGCGTACGTGAAGAAATGAGCAAACTGTGAAAGGCTGGGCGATATGCTGACCTTTGAGAGGCGGGAAAAAATCGTTTCGATGCTGGAAGCGGAGAAGTCCGCCACGGTTAAGAGCCTTGCATCAAGGCTGTATGTCAGCGGCGCGACGCTTCGGCGTGATTTGCAGGCGCTGGAGGAGGAGGGCCGAATCCGCAGAACCCGTGGCGGGGCGGCATTGCCGGTCCAGCACCTTAAGGATATTCCCCTATATGCCAGAAGGCAGGAGCGAATGCCTGAAAAGCAGGCCATCGCCCAGGCGGCGGCGCACTTTTTTTCGCCGGGGGATACATTGATTTTCGATGCCAGCACCACGGTTCTTGCGTTGGCCGAGCCGCTGAAGGAGATGAACTCCCTGACGGTGATTACCAGCGGGCTTTTAACCGCCCAGGCTTTTGCAGTGCCCGGACGGCAGGTGCTTTGCACGGGAGGGATTCTAAGGGAAAATTCCGCTTCCCTCACGGGGGAGGATGCGGCATCGTTTCTGCGCGGCCATCACGGTACATGGACCGTGCTTTCCTGCCGCGGCATTACACCGGACGGTTTCTGGGAGAGCGCGCCGGAGGAAGCGGCCGTCAAGCGCTGCATGCTGGCCGCCGGGGATAAACGTATGCTGCTGTGCGATGCTGCAAAGCTTGATCGGTATTACCTTTGCCGAACGGGGGAATTGAATAGACTCCACGTGCTTGTAACGGACAAAATGCCGAAAGGTACGCTGCTGTTGGCGCTTAATGCGGCGAACGTGCAAATTGTGGTAGCCTGAGCCCAGGGCGGCGCGTCATGCCCTTGAGGAAGATGAGGGCTTAAGGTGCATCAGCAATAATCACCTGCCGCCAATGCCGGCAAGATATGCTTGCGTCGTAATTACATCGGCAAATGTGCCGTTCAGGGCTGCCATCATGGTACCATGAACCGTTTGGGCCGGTATCACCGTGCCGTTCCATGAAAGGTCCTTTGTGGTGCAGGCGTCCTCCAGCACCGTAACGGAAAAACCTAAATCCTTAGCGGCCCGTACCGTGGTGTCGATGCACATATGGCTCATCATGCCGCAGATGACCAGGTGCTGTATATCCTGCGCATCCAGCCGGTCCTTAAGGTCCGTGCGCAGAAAGGAACTGGGAGCGTGTTTGATGATTACTTCCTCTTTGGGAAGGGGAGCAACGCTTGAATGGATTTGGGAACCAATTGTGTCCGGCAAAAAGAAGCTTGCTCCCGGCCTTATGCTGATATGGCGCACATGGAACACCGGCAGGCCTCCGCTTCTGAAATGCTCCAACGCTATCCGTGCCTGTGCTGCCGCTTGCTCCGGCTGATGGAGCACATTCTTGCCGCCGGGGAAGTAATCGTTTTGAATGTCAACCAGTAGAATGGCGCTTTTCATGTATCTCCCTCCTGTCTTGTGGCTATTGTACCATCAATGCATGGAAAGATATATACTGATTTACAATATACGTATAGTTTTGTATTGTGCGGCGGTATAGCGGCAATGCCTTGTACAACCCGTATAGAACAAAGAAAGAAACCTGTTCAACTCCACGAAATCAAAACGATTAATTCTCTTATCTAAAAAATGTTCGGAAATCGTGTTGACAAACCGCACATTTTTATTTATCATGTGAAAATAGTTCGGAAAGGATGTGGCAATGATGGCACAGCTGCTCAAGGGGGACAAAGCCCTTTGGAGCAACGCAAGCCTTTGCGGAAAGGGTATGGATATTTGCATGGGTGTCTTTTAGCAGCGGTCCGCAACAGGCCCGTTGCGTTTTTGTTTATTTGGGCAAGTTATTTGATGAGGTGGCAGGATATGAAAAAGGTAGCCGTGATTATGGGAAGCGACAGTGATCTGCCGGTGCTCAAGGATGCGTTTGACAAGCTGAAGGGGTTGGGCATCCCCTATGAAGCCCATGTCTATTCCGCCCACCGCACACCGCAGGAGGCGGCCACCTTTGCCAGAACGGCCCGCGAAAATGGCTTTGGCGTAATTATCGCCGCTGCGGGGAAGGCCGCCCATCTGGCCGGGGCGCTGGCGGCACAAACCACGCTGCCGGTGATTGGCATTCCCATCAAGTCTTCCCTGGATGGTTTGGATGCGCTTTTATCCACCGTACAGATGCCTGCCGGCATCCCTGTGGCTACCGTGGCCATCGACGGGGCAGGAAACGCCGCACTGCTGGCGGCACAGATATTGGCCGTCGGTGAGGAAGGCCTGGCCGTGCGCCTGAGCAGCCTGCGGGATGCGATGCGCCAGGCGGTATTGGCAAAAGACAACAGCCTGAATGTGTGATAAGGAGGACAATACAATGACAAAGCTTACGCAGGTATACGAGGGCAAGGCCAAAAAGGTGTTCAGCACCGACGATCCCGAGGTATTTCTGGTGGACTACAAGGATGATGCCACCGCCTTTAACGGCCTGAAAAAGGGCTCCATCGCGGGCAAGGGTGCCATCAACAACAGGGTGACTAACCATTTGATGAAGCTTTTGGAGAAGCAGGGCATTCCCACGCATTTTGTGGCTGAATTGTCGCCCAGGGAAACGCTGGTGAAGAAGGTGACCATCGTGCCCCTGGAAGTGATCGTGCGCAATATTGCCGCGGGGTCGCTGTCCAAGCGCCTTGGCCTTCCGGAAGGCACGAAGCTTTCAAAAACCGTTTTGGAATTTTGCTATAAGGATGATGCGCTGGGCGATCCCATGGTGAATGAATACCATATTGCCGCCATGGGCTGGGCTACAGAGGAAGAGATGGCGCTGATCGCGTTTTACGCGCTGAAGGTGAACGATATCCTATCCGCTTATTTGAAGGACCTGAATATTGAGCTCATCGATTTCAAGCTGGAGTTTGGCAAAATCGCCGACGGCCAAATCGTGCTGGCGGATGAAATTTCGCCGGATACCTGCCGCTTCTGGGACAGCCGCACCCATGAAAAGCTGGATAAGGACCGCTTCCGCCGTGATATGGGCGGTGTGGAGGACGCATACCAGGAGATTTTGAAGAGGCTGTTGGGGGAATAAATGAAGCAGCTTGCTATGGACGGTAAAGTGCATGAGGAATGCGGCGTGTTCGGCATCTGGCGCAAGGATGGCGCGGGTGTGGTGGCGCCTGTCTACCACGGGCTGTATGCCTTGCAGCACCGGGGGCAGGAAAGCTGCGGCATTGCGGTGAACTGCGACGGCGTTATTGCCTGTCACAAGGATGTTGGCCTGGTGAACGAGGTGTTTACCCAGGAAGTGCTGCGGGAAATGAAGGATGGCCAGGCGGCGGTAGGCCACTGCCGCTACGCCACCACCGGCAGCCATAGCCGCGGCAACGCCCAGCCGCTGCTCATCAACCATTTAAAGGGCGGCATGGCGCTATGCCACAACGGCAACCTTGTGAACGCGTCGGAGCTTAGGGAAATGTTGGAGGAGCGCGGCGCGATTTTTCACACCACCTCCGATACGGAGGTCATCGCCTATACCATCACCCAGGAACGCCTGACCGCCCCCTCCATCGAGGCGGCGGTGGCAAGGGCCATGGAGCGTATCAAAGGCGCGTATTCCATTGTGCTCATGAGCCCCCAAAAGGTGATTGCCGCCCGGGATCCCATGGGCTTCCGTCCATTATGCATCGGCCGGATTGGTGATGGCGGGTACGTGTTTGCCAGCGAGACCTGCGCGCTGGATGCCATCGGCGCTGAATATGTGCGGGATGTGCTGCCCGGGGAAATCGTGGTGGCGGGGGAGCAGGGCCTTACAAGCATCCCTCCCAAGGAAACGTGCAAGCGCAGCCTGTGCGTGTTTGAATTCATCTATTTTGCGCGCCCCGATTCCGTGATAGGCGGTTCCAGCGTGCATGTTGCCCGCCTTCGGGCCGGGGCTTTTCTGGCGCTGGAGCATCCCGTCCAGGCGGATGTGGTAGTGGGCGTTCCGGATTCCGGCATCGATGCCGCCATCGGCTACTCCCGCCAAAGCGGCATTCCCTACGGGCTGGGCTTTATCAAAAACAAGTACATCGGCCGCACCTTTATCCAGCCGGAGCAATCGCAAAGGCAAAGCGCCGTACATATCAAGCTCAACATTATCACCTCCACCGTAAAGGGGAAACGGGTGGTGCTGGTGGATGATTCGGTGGTCCGCGGCACTACCAGCGCCAGAATTGTCAAGCTCCTGCGGGATGCCGGGGCCACGGAGGTGCACCTGCGCCTGTCGGCACCGCCCTTTAAGCATCCCTGTTATTTTGGTACCGACATCGATTCCACGGAAAACCTGCTGGCACACAACCATACCGTGGAGCAGATGCGTGAAATCATCGGCGTGGACAGCCTCGGCTTTTTGAATACCGCTTTTTTGGACAAGCTGGCGGACCATGACTGCGGCGGTTTCTGCACGGCCTGCTTTACGGGGGAATATCCTGTTCCGCCGCCGCGAAAGACGAAAAAATCCCGGTTCGAGACGCCCATCACCGACAAAGAGTGAACAGAAGGAGATGCCTATGAAAAGCGAGAGCGAAAGCTATAAGGCGGCGGGAGTGGATATAACCGCGGGATACAAGGCCGTTGAACTGATGAAAAGCCATGTGTCCCGCACCATGATCCCCGGCGTTGTAAGTGGCATCGGGGGCTTTGGCGGGTTGTTTGAGCTGGACACGGAGCATATGCGCCGGCCTGTGCTTGTGTCGGGTACCGACGGGGTGGGCACAAAGCTGAAAATTGCTTTTTTGATGGACAAGCATGATACGGTGGGCATCGACTGCGTAGCCATGTGCGTCAACGACGTCATCTGCTGCGGGGCAAAGCCGCTTTTCTTTTTGGATTATGTGGCTGTGGGCAAAAACCTGCCGGAGCGGGTAGCCGCCATCGTGGCCGGGGTGGCCGAGGGCTGCGTTCGCGCCGGGTGTGCGCTTGTGGGCGGGGAAACGGCGGAGATGCCGGGCTTTTATCCGCCTGACGAATATGATTTGGCCGGTTTTTCCGTGGGCATAGTGGACCGTGACAAGATCATTGATAACGAGAAGACGCAAGCGGGCGATGTTTTGATTGCCCTGCCCTCCTCCGGTGTGCATTCCAACGGCTTTTCCCTGGTGCGCAAGGTGTTCAATGTGGAGGGCGATATACTGCGCAGGTATCAGTCGGAATTGCAAAAGTCCCTGGGGGAAGAGCTCTTGACGCCTACAAAAATATACGTGAAGCCGGTTCTTGCATTGCTCCGGGAGGTTGGCGTGCTGGGCATTTCCCATATCACCGGGGGCGGCTTTTATGAGAACATCCCCAGGGCCCTGCCCAAAGGGCTCTGTGCGCGCATCGAAAAGGCGGCCGTCAAAACACCGGCTGTCTTCCGACTCATCCAGTCTGTGGGGAACATTCCTGAAAAGGACATGTTCAATACCTTTAATATGGGCGTGGGCATGTGCGTCACCGTGCCCAAAACCGAAGCGGATAAAGCAGTGGAAATCCTGCGGGCCCAGGGTGAAGACGCCTATATCGTGGGCGAGGTGGTTCCGGGAGAGGATGGCGTGCAGTTATGGTAAAGGTGGCTGTGCTGGTATCCGGCGGCGGCACCAACCTGCAGGCCATCATCGATGCCAAGGCGGCGGGGATCATTCGCCACGGCGAGATTTCCCTTGTCATATCAAGCAGGGAAAGCGCGTTTGCCATGGAACGGGCACGGAAGGCAGGCATACCCGTTTTGCTGGCAAAAAGGGAAAAGGGCATGCCGCCTTCAGCCTACGGCGAACTGCTTCTTGACATCCTTGATGGTAATCACATAGATTTTGTGGTGCTGGCAGGTTTTTTAACCATTTTGCCGGATAACGTGATCAGGGCCTTTGAGGGCCGCATCATCAACGTGCATCCCAGCCTCATCCCTTCCTTTTGTGGGGCGGGGTTCTATGGCCTGAAGGTGCATGAAGCGGCCCTTTCCTACGGCGTCAAGATTACAGGGGCCACTGTCCACTATGTCAACGAGATTCCCGATGGCGGAAAGATCATCACCCAGAAGGCGGTGGCTGTCTTGCCGTCCGATACGCCGGAAACCCTGCAGCAGCGTGTGATGGTGGAGGCGGAGTGGCAGCTTCTGCCAAAGGCGGTGGAGGATTGCTGCCTTGAAATCTCTTCCCGAAAGGAGGGTGTGCAATGAAGCCTGCGAATTTATATGATATCCTTTTGGCAAACGCGTATCCCGGGCGCGGCATTGTGCTGGGCCGAACGGAAGATTGTGCCGTTATGGCATACTTCATCATGGGCCGCAGTGAAAACAGCAGGAACAGGGTGTTTGTTCCATGGGATGAAGGCATCCGCACCGAGGCCTTCGACCCCTTCAAACTGACAGACCCGTCCCTGATTATTTATGCGCCTGTTCGGTTGTTCAATGCGCATACCATCGTAACCAACGGCGACCAAACAGATACCCTGTGGGAATTTTTGCGGGCGGGGAAAAGCTTTGAGCAGGCGCTGCGCACCCGCACCTTCGAGCCGGACGCGCCCAACTATACGCCCCGCATCAGCGGCTTGATGACGGTGAAGGATGGCGGCTGCGCCTACCGCCTGTCGATTATCAAAAGCGGCGGCGGCAACCCGGACGCCCCTCAACGGTTCTTTTTTGAGTATCCCGCGCCGGCCGCTGGACAAGGGCATCTCATCCATACCTATCGCTGCGATGGCAGCCCCATCCCCTCCTTTTCCGGTGAACCGGCCTGCGTGGCGCTGCCGGAAGATATGGAAACCTTTGCGCAAACGCTTTGGAAAAGCCTTGACAAGGACAATAAGGTGTCGCTGTTCGTAAGGTATATACGCCTTATGGACGGGGAAACACGCACACGCATCATCAACAAAAACGTGTAGTAAGCGAGGCGGAAAATTATGGCCAAGGAAATGGCGCTGAAATACGGCTGCAATCCCAATCAAAAGCCTTCCCGCATCTTCACGCGGGAAGGGGAACTGCCCATCGAGGTCCTTTGCGGCAGGCCGGGTTATATTAACCTGCTGGATGCGCTGAATGGCTGGCAGCTGGTGCGGGAGATGCAATCCGCCACCGGCCTTCCAGCCGCGGCGTCCTTCAAGCATGTTAGCCCGGCCGGGGCTGCGGTGGGGCTGCCGCTTGACGATGTGCAAAAGCAAATTTATTTTGTAGGCGGCAAAACGCTGTCGCCCTTGGCCTGCGCCTATGCCAGGGCAAGGGGTGCCGACCGCATGTCCTCCTTCGGCGATTTCATTGCCCTTTCGGATGTGTGCGATGCGGAGACCGCGCTTTTAATCAAGCCCGAGGTATCCGACGGCGTTATCGCGCCGGGATATGCGCCGGAAGCCCTGGAAATTTTGCGGGCCAAGCGCCAGGGCGCTTACAACATCGTGAAAATTGACCGGGCTTATGTGCCCGGTCCCGTTGAGCAAAAGGATGTCTTCGGCATCACCTTTGAACAGGGCCGCAACGAACTGAAGATCGACGAGTCTTTGCTGCACAACGTTGTCACCCGTAACAAGGTCATCCCCCCGGCTGCGAAGCGTGATTTGCTCATATCCCTGATCACACTCAAATACACCCAGTCAAATTCCGTCTGCTATGTCAAGGACGGCCAGGTCATTGGCGTTGGGGCCGGGCAGCAATCACGCATCCATTGCACCCGCCTGGCAGGCGGCAAGGCGGACAACTGGTGGCTTAGGCAGCATCCAAAGGTGCTGGCACTGCCCTTTGCCGCCGCACTGGGCCGTCCCGACCGGGATAATACCATCGATTTGTACATCTCCGACGACTGCGGCGATGTGCTGGGGGAGGATAGGTGGCGTCAGTTTTTCACCGTTCGCCCCGACACTCTCACCCCGGCGGAGCGCCGGGACTGGCTTTCAAAGCTGTCAGGCGTGTCTTTGGGCAGCGATGCCTTCTTTCCCTTTGGCGACAATATTCAACGGGCGCAGCGCAGCGGCGTGCAGTATGTGGCCCAGCCCGGCGGCTCAGTGCGGGATGACCAGGTGATTGCCACCTGCGACGCCTGCGGCATGGCCATGTGCTTCACGGGCATTCGCCTGTTCCACCATTGAGGGGAGGGCTTGAATGAGACTACTGCTTGTTGGGGGCGGCGGGCGCGAGCACGCCATCCTTCAAAAATTGCGCGAGAACCCGCGTGTGCGGGAAATATTTGTCCTTCCCGGCAACGGCGGCATGGCCGGCGAGGCGGTTTGCGTGCCCCTGAAGGCGACGGATGTTCATGCTATTGCAACCTTTGCCAAAGAAAAAGCCGTCGATTTTGCTGTTGTGGCTCCGGACGATCCCCTGTGCCTTGGGCTGGTGGACCTGTTGCAGGAAGCCGGTATCCCTTGCTTTGGCCCGGACAGGAAGGCCGCCTTGATTGAGGGCAGCAAGGTGTTCAGCAAAAACCTCATGAAAAAGTACGGCATTCCAACCGCCGCCTATGAGGTGTTCGGTCATGCGCAGGCTGCGCTGGAGTATCTTGACCGCTGCAGCTATCCAACCGTCATCAAGGCCGACGGCCTGGCCCTGGGCAAGGGCGTGCTCATCTGCCACAGCAAAGCGGAAGCGGAAGAGGCCATCCGCAACATCATGGAGGAAAAGGTCTTCGGCGCATCGGGCAGCCAGGTGGTGGTGGAGGAATTTCTGACGGGGCCGGAGGTATCGGTGCTGTGCTTTACCGATGGCAAGACCATAAAACCCATGGTGTCCTCCATGGACCACAAGCGGGCGCTGGATCATGACCTGGGCCTTAACACCGGCGGTATGGGCGCCATCGCCCCCAACCCCTATTACACGAAAGAAATTTCGCAATGGTGCATGCGTGAGATTTTCATGCCTACCGTTGAAGCCATGAACCGGGAAGGCCGCACCTTCCGCGGCTGCCTGTATTTTGGCCTGATGCTGACCGCGGCAGGCCCCAAGGTGATAGAGTACAACTGCCGATTCGGCGACCCGGAAACGCAGGCCGTGCTGCCGCTTATGCAAAGCGACCTTTTGACCGTCATGCAGGCCACCGCGGATGGGACGCTGGACAGGACGGATGTTTCCTTTTCCCCCGGCGCGTCCTGCTGTGTGGTGCTGGCCAGCGGCGGCTATCCCGTGGCATACGAGACAGATAAGGAGATCAAGGGCCTGGATGGGAAAAGGGAGCCGGGCGTGTATCATTTCCACGCGGGCACAAGGCTTGCGCAGAATGGGCGGATCGTTTCCTCCGGCGGGCGGGTATTGGGCATTGCCGCCATGGCGGATACCCTTGAAGCGGCTGTGCTAAAAGCCTACCGTGCCTGCGATGCCGTATCTTTTGAGAATATGCATATGCGCCACGATATCGGGCAGCGTGCCCTGAATGCAAAAAAACAGTAAAGGGGGAACCGGCATGCCTGTTTTCCGTTTGTATGTGGAGAAAAAAACGCCTTATGCCGTGGAGGCGTCGCAGCTTCTTGCGGAAATCCGTGACTTGATGGGTATTCAAAGCGTAACGACATTGCGCCTGTTCAAACGTTATGACGTGGAGG
>JAEWNM010000130.1 GCA_023392755.1 Bacillota bacterium | reverse complement strand
GTATGCCTTTGCCCCCGTCATTGCATTGTCCGCCCTGACCGGCGAAGGGCTTGATGATTTGAAGGATTATTTGAAACAAAAGGCGGGGGAACCTTCCCGCCTTGCCATTACCACATCCCGCCACCTTGCCGCCGCACGGCGGGCTATTGAAAGCCTTCGCCAGGCGGCGTTAAGCCTTGCGTCCGGCGTTCCCCTGGACCTTGCCGCCGTGGATATGCGGGATGCTTTATCCGCTCTTTCGGAAATCACCGGGGATGAGGTGGAGGAACGGATTCTGGATCAGGTGTTTTCTCAATTCTGCGTGGGGAAGTGAGCAGTGCGAATGATGAATCTGATCTATCAAAAAGCCGGCATTTCAGATATTGATATGCTTACGAAAACGCGTGTGCAAGTTTTGCGTGCAGCAAACAGGCTGGACGATTCCATCGATATGGGAGAGATGGAAAAGGAATCATACAGCTATTATGCACAGAGCCTTGTAAACGGCAGCCATATAGCCTACTTGGTATTTGACGATACGAAATTTGTGGGGTCCGGCGGCATAAGCTTTTATAGCGTAATGCCGACATATCATAATCCATCCGGTCAAAAGGCCTACATTATGAACATGTATACACATCCGGATTACAGGCGGTTGGGCATTGCCTATCATACGTTGGACTTGCTTGTTTCGCAAGCCCAAAGCAGAGGTGTTTATGCCGTTTCTCTGGAGGCAACCGATATGGGCAAATCTTTGTATGAGAAATATGGATTTGTCCGTATGGAGAATGAAATGGAATTGGCCAGGTAAGGGACCACGCTCCTATTTGGCCTGTGCGCAGTGAAAAACCTGTGGCGGAATTACTGTTGAAGGCCGGCTTGTTCTGTTCCGGCCAGCACCTCATCCAGCATGTTAAATTTCTGCAGGCAGGAAACATATTCAGCAACCAGATAGAAGTTGTCCAAATCAGCTTCATCCAGCCCTCTGAACGCAAACAGATCATCCCACAGTTCACTGCTTCCCTCAACATGAAAGAAGCCTGTCTCAAGCTCAAATCCGGCAAAAATGCTTTGCCCTTTATACAGTTCATCCTGCTTTGCATAAAGCTGCTTTCCCGCATCCTCATTCTGTACAAGGAAGACAACGGCTTTGGGTTTTATGCCGGCGGGCAATTTCTCATAATGGCATCTGTTGTTAAGTACATTTTCAATTACGGCCCGTTTATACGTTTCGTCCATTATCTCCGTTACAGAATACTTGCTTTTCATATATTCTATCATCTGCCGGGCCGATTTTCTGTTGGGGGTCAGCCTCGCCCTGTACTTACCGTATACGGATTTCCAGACATCAATCAACTCAGGGGTCGCTTCATGCATCAACATGCCTGTGCACCTCCATTTGCAATAACGTTTTACCGCTTGATTGTGTTTTTGAAAAGCAGCCTGTCGGCAGAATCTTCAGTCGGCGCAAAAGGGCGGCACATACGCAGCGTCCGCTGCCTCAGCCTCCTGCTCAAAGCCCGGCAGGCCAAGCAGCAGCACATGATCCCGAACCCTTTTGTATTCTTTTTCGGTAATTCGCCTGTCCAGACCGGGTATGCTTACGCCGTTTAGGGGCACATACTGGCGCATTAGGCTTACGGGTGTGCCGGGGGGCAGGTTTTCCGCAATCCAATCCATCAGCCGTATGCTCTCATTTGTCAGGCCCGGCAGGATCAAATGGCGCACCAGCGTTCCCTTTTGCATGATGCCGTTTTCATCGTATACGGCCGGGCCGGTTTGTCGGCACATTTCCTGTATGGCGGCGGAAGCATACTCAAAATAATCCGGCGCGCCGGCGCACAGCTTGCCCATGGCGGGGGAAAAATGCTTCAAATCGGGCAGGTACACATCCACGATCCCGTCCAGCAGTTTCAAAGTTTCCACCTTTTCGTACCCGCCGGTATTCCACACGATGGGGATACCCGGCCTGTAGCGTTCCAGGGCTAGCAGGATGGCCAGAGTAAAATGCGTAGGCGTGACCAGGTTGATGTTGTGCACGCCCTCGTCCTCCAGTCGCTTGAAGGTATCCGCCAGTTCCTGAACCGATATGCGTTTGCCCAGCAGCCGGTGGCTGATCTCCCCGTTCTGGCAATAGGCACAGCGCAAAACACAGCCGGTAAAAAACACCGCACCGCTGCCCCGCGTTCCGCTGATGCAGGGCTCCTCCCAAAAATGGGGCGCGGCCCTGGCAATCACGGGATCGGTTCCCATGCGGCAAAATCCGTTGCCGGTCTCCGGCGTTCTTTCAGCGGCACAATGCCGGGGACAAAGGGTACAAAGGAGCATCTGATACCTCCATAATTTTGCCTTTAGACCAGACGGTCTGCCCGTTTGCGTGATACTTTATCGCAATACCGCCGACGACCTCTTCCTTTTTCTTTGTACCATCATTGTGATATCCTTTCTTCCTGAGTTATCGAATACCTTCCCTGTTCCCGCGCTTACCACTCTGTCTGCGATTCATGCTGCTTCATAAAAGAAAGCTTGTCCCAATACCCTCTTTGAAATATGATTTTGTCCTCTCTCACATGAAAGAATCCGCAGCCGCGCAGGCCTTTGGGGTCCTTCCATTCCATGATTGCCCATTCACCGTCTTCAAACATGTTTTCGACGATGCATACCATTTTTGCCGCGGTGAATTCCTTTTCGAACATTTCCCGTATGGCCTGCCTGCCGGCGACCGGCTCGTTCGCGACCTGGTGGTTTACTGCGTTTTCATCATACAAAGCTGCAATGGCTTGCGCGTCACCTTTATTGAACAGATCGACGAACCTTTCCAATACCTGCCTTGGCGTCATATCGATTCTCCTTCCTGGCATCATTCATTGAATATCAGGGTCTTCCTTTTTTGCTTCCAGGTACATTCTTTTGTCCTGACGCTGCTCAATGATCAAAAGAAGAATCAGCACCGCGAACATGAGCCCCGCGGCAGCCCACAGAACAGCGGAGATTATGGCGCTACCAAGGCACCTTGCCAGCGCACCCGAAAGTATCAGCGCTCCGATGATCTTCAGGAGAACTGTCCCCGGCCCCAGCATGTTCAATTTATGGCGCGGCTCCCACATTGCTTTTTATCACCTCAAACAATTCCCGTTTTCCATGAACCGGCATATCATCTTGGCATACGGACATATTCCGCCTCACCTTTGGCCGGTTACTGCCTTGATAAGTTATTATACCAAAAAATGGACCAGGGCCACAAGGTGCGTTAAGTATCCTTCCATTGAACAAATCAACCTGCCGCCGTGTTGTTCTGTTTTTCCAGAAAAATCAAGCGTCACCGGAATGTTTCCGACCGAAAACCGTATAATTCCTTTGTTTTTGCTCTTGTATTCTCCTCCCAGCCATGGTATACTAAAACGCAGGCAGAATATTATCGGCATGACTTGTTGAAAGAAGGGTGTAATCGAAAGAGTGGGTATTGCTTGATTCTATCCTACAATTTGCGGGCAGCGGCTTGTCTTTTTCACGGACTTCCGGTTCAATTGAGGAAGGAAGTCTCAAGACATGCTGAAACCTGTTTTTTGTGGATGGGACAATAAGCAATAAGGGTCCACTTTTTTTGTTGCCTAAATGACCCCGAATCCTTTCGACGCGAACCGCTAAAAGCAGCCGCAAGGAGAGCCCATGAGCAAGGGAGATATAGCCTCACTCGCGCTTCCCATCAGCAAAAAGCTGGCGGCAGAACTGGGGTATGAGCTGGTGGAAGTGGCGCTTGACAAGGAGCCCGCGGGAAAATACCTGCGCATCTACATGGATAAGCCGGAAGGGATTACCTTAACCGATTGCGAAACCTTCCACCGCCGCGTGCAGCCGCTCGTAGAGCAGCTGGATTACGATTTTCTGGAGGTTTGCTCCCCCGGCCTGGACCGGCCCATCAAAACGCCGGAGGATTTCCGCCGCAGCGAAGGGGAAGAGGTGGAGGTCCGCCTGTTCAAGCCGCAGGATGGAAAAAAGGTTTTTCAGGGCCGGCTCGCGGGCCTTGCGGAAGGCCGGGTGGCCCTTGATACGGTCAATGGGCGCATGGAGTTTCCCCAAAAGTCCATCGCCCTGGTCAAACGCCTTATATCCCTGGAGGGCATTGAGGAAGTGGACCTGGGTGAATAAAAGAAAAGCAACATATTACCGACGGAAGGTGGTATTTAACCCATGAAATCTGAAATTGTTGAAGCAGCAAAGGCGCTGGCGCGGGAAAAGGGTATTGACGAGGAGATGCTGTTTTCCACCATTGAAGAGGCCATGAAAACAGCCTACAAAAAGAATATGCCCAAAAACACGCCGGTACCGGCGAACCTCAGCGTCCATATCAACCGTACTTCCGGGCAGGAGCAGGTGCTGGCCCGCAAAGTGGTGGTGGAGCAGGTGGAGGAGCCCAACAACCAGATTTCACTGTCGGAGGCCCACCGCATCCGTGGGGATTATCAGCTGGGGGATATCGCCGAGGTGGATGTGACACCCCAGGGCTTTTTGCGGGTGGCCGCCCAGGCGGCCAAGCAGGTGATTGTGCAGCGCATCCGGGAGGCGGAGCGCGGCAAGGTGTACGAGGAGTTTATTGAAAAAGAAAACGAAATCCTCACCGCCATCGTACAGCGGGTGGAAAACAAGGCTGTCTATGTTGAACTGGGCCGCACCGAGGGCGTTCTGGAGGCCGGCGAGTTCATGCCCGGTGAGGAATACCATGTGAACGACCACATCAAGGTATATGTATTGCAGGTGCAGCGCAGCGGCCACGAGGGTATCCGCGGCCCGCAGGTTCGGGTCAGCCGTATCCATCCAGGGCTTGTCAAGCGCCTGTTTGAAATGGAAGTGCCTGAGATCGCCGCGGGCGTCGTACAGATCAAGTCCATCGCCCGCGAGGCTGGTAGCCGCACAAAAATGGCTGTTTCCTCATCCGATGCGGTAATCGATCCCGTAGGCGCCTGCGTGGGCCAGCGGGGCAACCG
>JAEWNM010000129.1 GCA_023392755.1 Bacillota bacterium | reverse complement strand
ATCGGCGCGCTGCTGCGCTACCGCTTGCATCGCATGTTTCGCCAGCATCCGACGCCCCTCCCCTTTTCGCGGTAGCCTTCCCCTTGAGGGGAAGGTGGCACGTAGCACCAGATGAGGTGTTCTACTGCGTACACACGCGCTGGTTGAATGCTATGTATTTCGCGCCCGAAGGGCGCTGACCAATTTAAAGGCGTTTGTGGGGGGCGCGGGGGGGAATCGCCGGTCCCCCCCGCCCCTTTCTGTTTCTCTTTCGGGACGAAAGAGAAAATCACCATGTCACAGGCCAGTTGCTTGCAACTGGCCGAGGCAACGCATCCATCAAGCCGTCGTACATACAAGTCTCGATGCAAATTTCCACTTTTTCTATAACTATACTTCTCTTTGATTCACCCCGCCAAAACTCTGGTATCTACTCGATATCCATCAAACTTTTCCAAAAGGAAGGCCAAGACGATGTACGAGTTAGGCGGTTTATTAGGCATCCTGACAACCATATTCTTAGGTTTCGCACTGCTCAACTACATTTTGAAATGGGTCAACAAACATTGGGTAAGCAAGCTCCCCAAGACTTCCAAGTTCAAACCTGCCTACATCAAAGTGATGAAATTCGTGGTCCAAAAACACCGCTGGTTTGGCCTGGGCGCGACTGTTTCCATGGTGGCGCACATGATCCTGCAAATCACGTTCGCCTGGGTATCTACCACCGGCCTGATCACCGCCGCTCTGCTGGTGATCAATGGGATGATCGGCGCATGGATGCAATTTAAGCAAAAAGGCAAGCGGGGGCCGCTGCTAATCGTTCACCGGGCCATGGGCGTTCTGCTGATCGTGGCCATTGCGGTTCATGTAATTACAAAGATTTAACAATATGGGTGGTGCGGAGATTATGATTTTCGCGCCCGCAGGACGCTGACCAATTTCAAGGCGTTTGTGGGGGCGTAGGGGAGAATGTCCGGCTTCCCCCGCCTCGCTTCATCCGGCTCCTTCCCCACAAGAAAAAGGCCGGCGCCTTGACCTGCCGTAATACTGCCATTCATCCGCCGCCTTCGTCGGCAAATGCAATCAGACCCACTCACGTCGCTGTTAAAAGCGTTGCCGTGATTGGGCCAATTTTTTGCAAATTCATTCACGCTGTCAAAGCTGCTGTGTGCCCCCGGCCCACTGGTCAAGCTTGCGCATGATTTCTTTATGGGTGTCGTAGCAGATGCCGGGCAGCGTCCCGCCAAAGGCTTTTTCCGCCTCCGCAAAGCCCTTGTCAATGGCATCCTTCAACTGGGCAAGCTTTTGGGGATCATCGCCTGAAATGGCAATGGCAAAGTTCACAATACGGTCGCTTACGGCCTTTACGCCAAACTCGCCGTCATCCAAAAGGGAAAGGGCGGCCTCCTCCGTGGGCATTGCATCGCCCGCGTCGGCGGGCCGTTTGCCATGCGGCGCGGCCGCTTCCCTTTGCTTTTGCAGCAGCTGCCTGACAAGCTCGCGCAGGCCCGACAGATTTTTTTCGGCATGGGCCCGCAAAGCGTTGATGTCGGTAGCCGTAAGCCCCTTGCCGGCCTTTTTGTCATACAGCACGGAAGAGCTTTGATGGGCGCCGATCTCCACGGTGTCAACGCTCATCCTCGCCCGTTCCAGCTCCCGCGGCATGGCCGCGGCTCTTTCCTTTGCCGGCGTATTCCCCGTATTGCTTATCTCCTGCTGGTATGCCCTGATCTCATTGATCACGCCCAATCCCTCCCGTCGTATATGGTTATACGCTATATATCGGCGGGAGGGCATGGGTGTTTAATTCAATTACTGAAGCGTAACTTCCGCCATCAGGGGCGCATGCCCGGTTAGCTTTACGGTGAGCGCGTCCGGCTGGCCGCCGCCTACATACACATGAACGCGGCCCTTGTGGGCAATGGCGTTGCCGTCGCCGTCATATACGCACAGCTGCTCCTTTTGTATGCGCAGGGACAACGTTTTCGCCTCCCCGGCTTTGAGGAAAACGGCATCAAACGCGCCCAATTGCCGGATGGGCGTGGAATGCGCCGGGGCAAGCAGGGTGACATAGGCCTGCACCACTTCCTTGCCGTCCATGGTGCCTTCGTTCTTTACCGTAATGCTGCAGTCAATCGCCCCGTCACAGGCCGTGCAGCAAAGGTTCGTATAGCCAAAGCGTGTGTAGGAGAGGCCGTAGCCAAAGGGATAGGCAGGCGCGGCCTGCATGTAGCGGTAGGTGCGCCCTGCCATGCGGTAATCGGAAAAATCGGGTACCTGGTCCATGGAGGCGTAGAAAGTGACGGGCAGCCGCGCGCTGGGGCTTACGGCGCCAAAGAGCACATCCGCAATGGCGATGCCGCCCATCTGGCCGGGATACCAGGCCTGCAGGATGGCCGAAAAATGGTCCGCGTGCGGGAAGATGGTAGCCGAGCCGGTCATGTTCACCAGCACCATGGGCTTATGAACGGAAGCCAGCGCGTCGAGCAGGCTGCGCTGGGATTCCGGCAGGTACATGGTGGTACGGTCGCCGGAGCCCAGGCCCTCCTCGCCCTCCTTCTCACCGTTGAGGCCCGTTACCACGATGACGGCGTCGGCCATTTCCGCCGCGGTGAGCGCTTCGCCGATACGGTAATCCGGGGTTTCGCCCCACGGCTCCTCCTGTGAGCCGCCGGTTAGGGCGCATCCGCCGGCAAATATCACGCGCACGCCGGGAAGGGCGGCCTTGACCCCCTCCAGCACGGTGTGCGTTTCGGAGGGTGTGCCCACATAATTGCCGATCAGCGCTTCCCGGCTGTCGCCGTTGGGGCCGATGACGGCAACCGTTTTAAGCTTATCCTTTGAAAGCGGCAAAAGGCCGTCGTTTTTCAAAAGCACCAAGGTATCCCTGGCCATCGCAAGGCTTTTTTGGTGATGCGCATCGCAGTCGTTCAGCGCATAGGGCAGGTTTGCGTAGGGCTGGGCTTCGGTTGGATCGAAAAGACCCAGCTTAAAGCGCGCCAGCAGCAGCCGGTAGGCGGAGCGGCTGACCGTTTCCTCGCTGACAAGGCCCTGCTTGACGGCCTCCAATAGATGCGGGAATACCCAGCCGCAGCACAGGTCGCAGCCGTTGTTAACGGAAAGCGCGGCGGCCTCCGCAGCGGTCTTCACCACCTTGTGGTGCTCATAAATATCCTCGATGGCGCCGCAGTCGCTGACCACGTAGCCGTCAAACCCCCATGCCTCCCGCAGCGTTTTTTCAAGCAGCGTGGGCGACGCGCAGGCAGCTTCACCGTTTACGCGGTTGTACGCGCCCATGACGGAGTAGGCCCCGCCCTCCTTGATTGCCGCCTCAAAGGCCGGCAGGTACGTCTCCGCCATTTCCTTGCGGCTGACCCTGGCGTCAAAGGTATGCCGGTCGGCCTCCGGGCCGCTGTGCACGGCAAAATGCTTGGCGGTGGCAATGCACTTGAAGTATTTCGTGTCGTCCCCTTGCAGCCCTTTGATGAGGCTCACGCCCATGCGGGCGGTTAAGTGCGGGTCCTCCCCATAGGTTTCGTGGCCCCGGCCCCATCTGGGGTCGCGGAAAAGGTTGATGTTGGGCGTCCACATGGTCAGGCCCTTGTAAATGCCCCTGTCTTCCTTTGCCGCGGCGGCATGGTGCTTGACGCGAGCCTCGTCGGATATGACGCAGGCCACCTCATACAGCTGCCTGGCGTCGAAGCTGGCGGCCATGCCGATGGGCTGCGGGAACATGGTGGCCGTGCCCGCCCTTGCCACGCCGTGGAGGCACTCGTTCCACCAGTTGTATTCGGGAATGGAAAAGCGGGACAGCGCGGAGGAGAAGTAGGTCATCTGGCTTACCTTTTCCTCCAGCGTCATTTGGCCGACCAGGATGCTTGCGCGCTCCTCAAAGGAGAGGGAGGTGTCCTTCCAGCGGTGGTCCATAAAGCCTCCTGAAAAATGAAAATCATGTACCTTTTGAATATACGATGGCCCGGCGGAAGGCTGGCCTCCGCCGGACCGGGAAATTAAGCTTATCGCGCCGCCTTATTTGTACAGGGGCATCACTTCGGCAATGCGCTGTGTCATGTAGGCATCCAGGTCCTTAATGCCGGTCTTGGTGGCATTTTCGATATACTCGGCGTAGGTGGCGCGGGCTTCCTCCTCGCTGGCGGAGAGGATGACCTTGGCTTCGTAGGTGGTCACCAGCGTCTTGACCTTGTCCAGGATGATCTTCTCGTCGCTTTCACCCATGGGCAGCGCGGCCATGATCCAGGGCAGGTTGTCGAAGCGATCGCTCATGATTTTGTAGGCCTCGCTGACAAGCGCCTGATCGGTGGTGGCGCAGCGGCTGATGGCTTCCACAATTTCAGAGCCGCCCAGGTAGAACCAGGTATTGTACTTGTTGTTCTGCTCGCCGGCGGCAACGGCGTCCTTCCACTCCTGGGAGAATACGGGCAGGCCGTTTTCATTCAGGGTGTACTCGATGCCTTCGCGGCCCATCTGGGTCAGCTTCTGGGCTTCGGGGGTAAACATCCAGGCAAGGAGCTTGATGGCCGCTTCGGGGTTCTTGCAGTTTTTGGTGATGAAAGCGCCGGACCAGCCTGTGTCGGAGGTCAGGTAGCTGGACTCCTCAAAGGGGATCAGCTCCTTGCAGTAGAAGGAAGGATTGACGGCCGTTAGGGTGGCGTTGGTGCTGGGCAGCGTGTTTTGCGTGCAGCCGCTGCTGGCAAAATACTTGTCGTCGGCGATGGCCGTGGAGCCCTTGACGAAGTAGGGATCATCGGCGATCACATAGCCGGCCAGGTAGCATTTGTTCAGCCACAGGAGCATGTCCATGTAGCGGGGGTCTTCGGAGTAATGGATATAGCTGCCGTCGGCCTGCTCCTGGAAATCCAGCTGGCCCATGCCGTTCAGGTACCGGAAGACGATGGTGTTCCAGTTGGCGTTCAGGCGCAGGGGCGTAATGTCGGGATAGGCTTCCTTGATTTTTCCAAACGCGCTGAACAGGTCGTCAAAGCTCTTGATCTCGGGGGAGCCGATGGCCTCGTGCAGGTCGCCGCGGTACAGGAGGGAGCCCAGCATGGGCGCGGCGCCGGTGATGCCTTCCCAGTCTTTCTTCTCGGAGTAGTGGTTGAGCACCGTGTAGGCGCGGCCATCGGTGGAATAGCCTCGGGCGATGCCCAGCTGCTTTTCGCCGATCTGCCAATCCACA
>JAEWNM010000111.1 GCA_023392755.1 Bacillota bacterium | reverse complement strand
AGGTTGCGCACCGAAAGCAGCGGCTTTCTCTGCTCCATTTATTCCGCCTCCTTCAACAGCCGCCGCAGCCTTTCCCGCAGCTCTTTGGGCATTTCTATTTTGGGCGCGCTTTCAGAAAGAAGCCATGTCGCGGCATGATGGGTATCGGTAATCCTGAACATGGGCGGCTCCTGGCGGTAATCGATGTTCAGCGCGTAAATATTGCGCGGGGCATACGCGTCGCCCGCGACGGCATGCAGCAAATTGGGCGGATTGCCGGGTATGGTGTACAGCCTGTCATCCTTGGTGCCCAGGTCGGGCATGGAAGACAAAAGGCCCCAGGTATACGGATGACGCGGGTCGTAAAAAATCTCTTCCACCGTTCCCTTTTCCACAATCTTGCCGGCGTACATCACCGCAACGTCGTCCGCGACCTTGGCGACCACGCCCAGGTCGTGGGTGATGTAAATGACGGATATGCCAAGCTTCTTCTGCAGGTCGCCGATCAGCTCCAGTATCTTTGCCTGAATGGTCACATCCAGCGCCGTGGTAGGCTCGTCGCAGATTAGTATTTCAGGCTCGCAGGCCAGCGCAATGGCAATGACCACCCGCTGGCGCATACCGCCGGAAAGCTGATGGGGATAGTTCTTCATCCGCTTTTCCGCCTCGGGTATGTTTACCAGGTTCAGGAGATTGACGGCCTTTTTCCAGGCCTCCGCCTTGGATACGCTGTAGTGGTATCGCATGCCCTCCATGATCTGGGCCCCTACGGTCATGGTGGGGTTCAGGGAGGTCATGGGGTCCTGAAAGACCATGGCAATCTTCGTACCGTTGATCCGGCGGCGGATTTCCTTGGGCGTCATCTTCAGCAGGTCCACGGTCACCGGCTTCCCGTCTTCCTGGTACGTATAGTGAATCGTGCCTGAGTTGATTTTGCCGTTGGATGACAGGATGCCCATAATGGCCTTTACCGTCACCGATTTGCCGCTGCCCGATTCGCCGACAATCGCCAGCGTCTTCCCGCGTTTCAGGTCCAGATTCACACCGCGGATGGCGTTCACCGTGCCGGCAGCGGTCAGGAAGGATACGGAAAAATCACGGATGGACAATACATTTTCGCTTTCCATTTTTCCGCCTCCTCACATTTCCTTCATTTTGGGGTCAAAAGCATCCCGCAGCCCGTCCGCCAGAAGGTTGAAGGACAGCATGATAACACCCAGCACCACTACCGGGAAAATAATCATGTAAGGATGCGTGGTGAAGGACTTGAAGGCTTCGCTGATCAAAGAACCCAGGGAGGCAAGCGGCTGGGGTACGCCCAGGCCCACAAACGCCAGAAACGCCTCGGTAAAAATGGCGTTGGGGATGGAGAACATGGACATGATGATCAGCTGCCCGAACACGTTGGGCAGTATTTCCCTGAAAATAATGAAGAAGTTCTTGGCCCCCAGCGTTTTGGACGCCAGAACAAACTCCTGCTCCTTGAGCTTTAGCACCTGGGCCCTGGCAATGCGGCTCATGCCGATCCACCCGGTGATCATCAGGGAAAAGGTGATGGTAGCCAACCCCGGCCTTAGCACCAGAATCAGAAGCGTTACGATAACCAGGTTGGGGATGCCGCTTAGAATTTCCACAAAGCGCTGCATGGCGGTATCCACCTTGCCGCCGAAATAGCCGGATATGAGCCCGTAGCTCAGCCCGAAAAGCATATCCACCAGAACGGCCACAAGCGCAATGTACAGGGAAATGCGCGTCCCCTCCCAGGTGCGGGTGAAAATATCACGGCCCAGGGTGTCGGTGCCAAACCAGTAGTATGTGTTTTCCAGCCCCGTCGTTTTTGTGTCGCTTATGTATTTGTTGATTTCTTTTACGCCCGTGGAAGTGCGCAGCGATTCCGAACCGTTGAATATACCCAGCTTCTCCAGCCCCTGCACCCTTGGCGCCAGGTTTTGATGCTTGATGATCTGCGCATCATATGTGCGCCCGCTGAGGCCAGGCCCGATGATTGCCATCAACGCCACCAGCAGTATGCAGCACAGGCCGATCAAAGCGCCCTTATTTTTTATGAACCGGGCGAAAATATCCTTCCAGTATGGCTGGCTGGCATAGGTCTCATCCACAAAATCATCATGGGTGTTGCCCCGCAACTGAAAATCGTCCTCCCGGAACACAGGCATGTCAGGCATGTTTGGCCTCCTTTGCAAGGCGGATGCGGGGGTCGATGACGCCGTAGAGTATATCCACCACCAGCATGATGAGAATATACAGGGCACTGTATATAAACGCCAGTGTCACAATGACGTTGTAATCGTTGGATTGTATGGCGGTTACCAAAAGGCTGCCGATGCCGGGGATGGAAAAGATTTTTTCCACCACCAGGGAGCCCGTCATCAGGCCCACCACCAAGGGGGCCAGCACGGTGATGATGGGAATCAGCGCATTGCGAAGAGCGTGCCGGAAGATGAGGCGCGGGCCGGACAGGCCCTTGGATTGTGCCAGCAGCATATAATCGGAGCCCAGCACCTCCAGCATTTCGGTTCTGGTGAACCTGGCCACGGTGGCGATTGTAAACATGCTTAAGGAGACCGTAGGCAGCACGGAGGAATGGAGCGCGTTTTCCACCTGGTACAAAAGGGGGAACCACTGCAACTGGTACCCCATTGTATAGCTTAACCCCAAGGCGAACACATAGGAGGGCAGGCTGACACCCAGCACGGATACCACCGTCGTCAGCGTATCCCATATGGTGTTGTGCTTGATGGCCGCCACAATGCCCAGCACCAGGCCGATCAGCGTGCCCAACAAAACGGCCTGCCCGCCGATACGCAGGGAAGTAGGCAGCCTTAGCGCCAGAAGCTGTGTAATGGGCGTGTTTTTGGAAATCGTATAGCTTACGCCGAAATCTCCCGTGACCATATGCCCCACATAGCGGAAGAAGCGTATGACCGCAGGCTGGTCAAGCCCGTATTTGGCATTGAGGAGGGCGCGCTGCGAGTCGTTCAGCTTTTCGTCATTGAAGGGAGAGCCGGGCATCACCTCCAGCATGAGGAACAAAATCAATAGGATGGCCAGAAGTATGACCACCGATATGCCCAGGCGCTTGAGTATGTATTTTTTCACGCGCACTCCCCCCACAAATACACGACAGCGGCGCAGGGAAAACCGTCTGCGCCACTGCCGTGTTGTTTCCTTCAGGCCTGGCGGCCTGTCAGTTATTTCTTGACAGTGTTCTTAAAGATCCGGTTGATGCCCACGGAATGGAATTCAATGCCCTCCACGCCGGATTTGATCATGACGGCGTTGCCCTTTTGATATACGGGCCAGATGACGGCTTCATCCATAACGATCTTCTCGGCGCCCTTCAAAGCCTCCCAGCGGGCAACCACGTCCAGCGCCAGCTCGCCCTTTTTGGCGGACTCGATGACGGCGTCGTAGTCGGAATTGCTCCAGAAGCCGTAGTTGTTGGGGCTGCCGGTGGTCCACATATCCAGATACGTCATGGGATCGGCATAGTCCGGGCCCCAGCGGGTCAGGCCCAGTTCAAATTCGCCGTCCTGCATCCGCTCCACACGGTTCTTTTTGGGCATCTGCAGCAGCTCGATGGTGATACCGGGCAGATTGGTTTGGATTTCAGCCTGGATGAACTGGGCCACGTTGATGGCGGATTCGGTATCCTCCACCACCATGGTGTATTTCAGCTCGCTGACACCCAGCTCGGCCTTGGCTTCTTCCCAAAGCTTCGCGGCTTCTTCCTTGTTGGTGGACAGATAGGGCCCGCCGGCGGTTTCGCGGTAATCCTTGCCGTCAGGGCCGGTGGCCAGCAACGTGGGCACGGCAAAATCGGCCACGATGGAGCCGTCCTTGAGGATGATGTCCGTAACGGCGGACTTGTCAAAGGACAGAGCCATGGCCTGGCGGACCTTGACGTTTTCCAGGCCCTTCACCTTTTGATTGGGGGAGATGTACCACAGATAGCCGGCCATGACGCTTTGGAACTCGGCATCCTCCTGGAACAGCTCCACCTGCTCGCCGGAAAGTGTGGCAACGTCCAGATCGCCATTCTGGTAGGACAGCATGGCCTGCTGGGAATCTTTGATCACGAAGAAGTTGATGCCGCTCAGGGCAACCTTGTCCGCATCGTAATAGGAGGGGTTCTTTGCAAGCTTGATGGTGGTGGCAGCGGGCTCGTAGGTCTCCACCATGAAGGGACCGTTGGCCAGCAGCGTTTCAGGAGACGTGGCGTATGTATCACCGCAGGCGGTGAAGAACGCCTCGTTCACAGGCAGGAAGGAAGGAAAAGCCATCAGGGATTCAAAGTAGGGCACGGGCACATCAAGCTTGACTTCCAGCGTCTTGTCATCGATGGCCGTCACGCCCAGATCCGTCACGGGCTTTTCACCTTTGGTGACGGCGGCCGCGTTCACAACGCCGGCGATCTCCATAATGAAAGCGTACTCGCTGGCAACCGCGGGGTCAACCAGCCGCCTCCAGGCGAACACGAAGTCGTTGGCGGTTACGGGTGTGCCGTTGGACCAGACCGCATCCTTGAGCTTGAAGGTGTAGGTCATGCCGTCTTCGCTTTTGTCGGCGGATTCGGCAATCGCCAAGATGGGGCTGCCCGCCGCATCCTGGGAATAGAGACCTTCGGTAATGGCGGCCTGTACCTCAAAGGAAGTGCCGTCGGTTGCAATTTGGGGGTCCATGGATGCCACTTCCACATCCAGGTGTACATTCAGAACGGGGCCCGCGGCTTCGGCCATGGACATGGCGGGCATGCCCAGGAGCATCGCGGCGGCCAGCAGGAGAACCAGCAGCTTTTTGCCTGACTTCATATGGTCTGCCTCCTCGAATATTTCATCTCTCTCCGCTTCATATTGCCGGCACCGGCATATGCCAAAACATGCGCCAGCCTTTTTCCTGTCAAGAGAAATATGATACTTAAGTATACAGTATATCATGGAATTGTCAAGAATCGCCCCCGGTGAAGAACACAGAAAAAACATTGTTCACAGCTATGTTTTGCTTTAGTTGTGCCGCGGTTTGTAGTATAATAAAAATTTATTCATATACATGCGCCAGGAAGTTTATGCATGACCGGCCTCCATATTGCTGGCCTGTTTCAAGATTCATGCATAGATATTAACCCGGCCTCCCTTGCAAACAAATGCAGGATCAATTTTGACATGCTGCATTTGCGCCGTATCTTTCCTTGAATTTCCAATCAGTCAGCTTCCTTCATCACCTGGTCGAAAAGCGCCTGGCCCCAGGCCGATGCAAAGGGTTCCCCCTCCCGCATGCAAAAGGTGTTGCAGCCTTCGCGGCTGCGCTGGGCCTTCAGGAACAGCACGTCATCCCTCCCCTGCGCATATACGTCCATCGCATAGGCGTACAGGTGCGTTACAAAGAACACAAGTACCCCGGATTCCAGG
>JAEWNM010000079.1 GCA_023392755.1 Bacillota bacterium | reverse complement strand
CCCGTATACCTCCAGCCCGTGTTGCAGGTGGAGGCAAGGTATATCATCGGCGCGGACGGGACCATTGACTGCTTCTATCAATGCGAAAAGGACGCCGCCATGCCCCCGCTGCCCCGGTTTGGCCTGCGGCTGCAACTGCCGGACGGCATGCAAAATGCCCGCTACTTTGGGTACGGCCCCTATGAAAGCTATATGGACAAGCGCCGGGCCTCCCATATGGGGTTGTTTGAGACAACGGCGCAAAGCAATCACGAGGACTATTTGAAACCCCAGGAGAATGGAAGCCACTATGGCTGCGCCTGGGCGGAGGTGACCGGCGGGGACGGATTCGGCCTGCGCATCGAAAGCGAAAGGGACTTCTCCTTCCAGCTTTCCCCCTACACCCAGGAGGAGCTGACGGAAAAGGCCCATTCCTTCGAGCTGAAAAAAGCGCCGGGCCCGGTGCTTTGCGTGGATTACAGGCTGAACGGCATCGGCTCCAACAGCTGCGGACCGAAGCTTTTGGAAAAGTATGCCTTCAGCGAGACGGAATTTTCTTTCTCGCTGCGGCTCTCGCCCCTGAAATAAAGCCGCATACGACTGATTAATGCCGCGCCGGATGATATCCGGTGCGGCTTCGTTTTGCATACAGGGCTTTTCCCATTCATCATCGAAATATATTTTGTTGGAGCATCATGTACGAAACCGCAAAGGACAGCGTATGAAGATCGACAGGCTGATGGGCATTCTCACAACGCTATTGCAAAGCGGTTTTGTTACCGCGCCGCAGCTGGCCAAAAAGTTTGAAGTGACCCGCCGCACCATTGGGCGGGATATTGACGTGCTGTGCATGGCGGGGATTCCCATTGTTACAAGGCAGGGCGGAAGCGGGGGCATATCCCTGGCCGAAGGGTACAGGCTGGACAAATCGCTGCTTACCGCGGAGGAACTGCAAACGCTGCTGGCGGCATTGAAGGGCATTGGCACCGTATCCTGCGGCACACAGTTTGAACGCATGCTGGACAAGTTTGCAATCGGCGGCGATGCCATGGTATCGCTTGGGGAAAGCATGGTCATAGACCTGTCCTCCCACTATAAGAGCAGCCTGCCGGAGAAAATTTCGCTGATCAGGCAGGCGATTATGCAGTCAAGGCTTGCGGCCTTTGACTACTATTCCGAAAAAGGCCAGTCCCGACGGAGGATAGAGCCGTACTTCATCACCTTTCAGTGGTCGGCCTGGTATGTGTTCGGCTATTGCCTTGAACGGGAGGATTTCCGCCTGTTCAAGCTGAACCGCCTATGGGAGCTGTCACTGCTGGATGAAACGTACAGGCCCCGGGAGCTGCCGAAGGAAAAGACGGATTTTGCCAACCAGTTTCCCGATGAACACCGGGTCGCCGTTCTGTTTGACCCGTCGGCGCGGTACCAATTGATGGACGCCTACGGCCGCGACTGCTTTACGGAGCAGCCGGGGGGATATCTGCTGTTTGAATCGGGCTACACCAACAGATCATATATGGTAAGCTGGATTCTCGGCTTTGGGGACAAGGCGAAAGTGGTGACACCAAAGGACATGGCGGAGGAAATTGCGCGAACCGCGAAAAAAATGTGGCAAGCCTATCAGGAACACGACAGGCAGATGTCCGGTTCCGCCGGTATAATGGAAGAAAAAAGGAGGGACTTTCATGAACCGGATTGAGATGGGCACAGTGAAGCCCGAAAATTTCGTGCCGACCTGGGACGGTGAATATTCCTTTTTCTCCCACCTGGAATTTGCCTGCGGCATCCCCAACCTGCTTTTCGCCATTACGACCCTGAAGGAAAACGGGCAGCCCAACGTTTGCTTTCATTCCTGGAGCACCTTTTGCGGTGACGGCCAGGCGTTTCACGCCATTTTGGGCGGGCTGGGCCAGCACACCCATACCTATAAAAACATCGCCCGCACGGGAGAATTTGTTGTCAATTTCCTCTGTAAGGCCTATTACGACAACCTTATCAAAACCATACAGCACAATGACGCGGAAACCGACGAATTTGAGGCGGGCGGCTTTACAATAGAAAAGGCGGCGGCGGTGAGCGCACCCCGCATACGGGAAGCATTCCTCTGCCTGGAATGCAAGCTTTCCCAGTCGCTGGACTTAAGCGGCGCGGGCATTATCGCGCTGATAGCCGGCAAAGTGGAGCATATAGCCATGCAGGAGGATTTTGCCGGGGGCATCGATGAAAAATACGGTGAAAACGGCTTTATGTTCAACATTCACGCGCCCAAGGACCTGCTTACCGGACAGGGGAATAAAAGCGGCATTGGCGTGATGAAGCTTGTAAGGAATGTATAAGCAAATTTATTTTCAATATCACGACGGGGCGTGCAAAGTGCAGCACGCCCCGTTATCATGCGCCGGCTGAAAAAGATTAAACACACTCCACGATCATTTTACACAAACACGCTTCACGATCATTTTCACCCACTTGACAGACAAAGGAGGCAAGGGTATAATCGCATTTGTTAGTTTGACTAACAAATGAAACAGAGGTGGCATATGGACCCGTTCAGTACCGCCCTCAATGACCTTTTGGTGAACACCTTTCACATGATCCTCAAATTGGAGGAGGAGACGCTGAAAAGCATGAGTGGCAACAAGCTGAGCATCAGCGAGCTGCACATGCTGGAAGCCATTCACCGGGAACCGGAGAAGGGGCGCACCATAACGGACATTGCCCAGGACCTGTCCATCACACTGCCCACGGTGACGGTGGCCATCAACAAATTGGCGCAGAAGGGATACGTCCGCAAGCACAAGGGCCGGGAGGACGGGCGGATGGTGCATGTGCTTTTGACGGAGGAGGGCAGGCGGGCGGAAGCCGCCCACCGATTCTTCCACCGCCGGATGGTGCATGCCATATCCAAGGATATCCCAAAGGATGAAAGGGAAGTCTTGCTAAAAGGGCTGCGAAACCTGCAATCCTTTTTCCTTTATCAGGAGCAGCGCACGCATATGCAGGAGGGCAGCACACCCATTCAAGGAGATGAAACGAATTGAGGATACTGGGTACAGGCAGCGCGCTGCCGGCCCTTATGGTGCCCAACGCTGCATTGGAGCAGTTTATGGACACAAGCGATGAATGGATTACAACCCGCACAGGCATACAAAGCAGGCACATATTATCGGAAGATACACTGACCGACCTGGCAATCGCCGCGGCGAAACGGGCATTGGACGACGCGCACATACAAGGCTCCGAACTGGATTTGATACTTGGAACCACATGCCAGGGCGACCAAATCGTACCAGCTGTTGCCTGCACCGTGCAAAAGGCCCTGGGCGCCAGCTGTCCCTGCATGGACCTGAACGCGGCATGCACAGGCTTTTTGTACGCGCTGGATGTGGCTTCGGCCTACATTGCAAGCGGCAAAGCCAAAAAAATACTGATTTTGAGCGCCGAAGCCATGTCGCGGCTGTGCGATTTTTCCGACCGGGCCACCGGCGTGCTCTTTGGCGACGGCGCCGGTGCCGCGGTGGTGGACGGGGAGGACGGGCTTTTGTCCATACGGCTGTCTGTGGCGGAGGACAAGGATATGCTGTTCATACAGCCCGCGGCGGGCAATTGCCCGTTTTCAGCCCCTTCCAACGTTCCGGCGGGCGTGCACATGGCCGGGCAGGAGGTATTCCGCTTTGCCGTGTCCCACGCGACGGAGGATATCGGATACGCGGCGCAGGAGGCGGGCGTAGCGCTGCCGGATATCCAATGGTTTCTTTTGCACCAGGCCAACAGGCGTATCCTGGAATCCGTCCGGCAGAGGCTGAATCAGCCGGAGGAGAAGTTCCCCAGCAACATCCACCGTGTGGGCAATACCTCCTCCGCCAGCATCCCCATACTGATGGATGAGCTCAACCGGGAAGGCCGGCTGAAAAGCGGCGACATCATCGCGCTGAGCGCCTTCGGGTCGGGGCTCTCCACCGGCGCCTGCATCCTTCGCTGGAACAAAAGCAAGGCATGACCGCGTATTCTTTTCTTTTAACAACAAGTAAAAAAACAGGAGGAACACAACCATGAACACGTTTGAAAAAGTCGCGGAGCTGCTGGCAGCCCGCAAGGGAACCTCGGCCGACCAGATTGCGCTGGAAAACAAATTTGCCGACCTCAAGCTGGATTCCCTGGACGTGGCCGAGCTGGTGATGGACCTGGAGGACGCCTTCAACGTAACCATTGAAATCACCAAGGACATGGCCTCCGTAGGCGATCTGGTGAAGGCCATCGACGAGGCGAAATCATGATGGAAACGGCTGTCACCAAGCTTTTTGGCCTGCGCTACCCCATTTTTCAGGGGGGCATGGCCTGGGTTTCGGATGCAAGGCTGGCGGCGGCAGTTTCCAACGCGGGCGGCCTTGGCATCATATCCGCCATGAACATGAACGGCGCATATCTGCGCTCGGAGATTCAAAAGTGCCGGGAGCTGACAGGCCGCCCCTTCGGCGTGAACATTATGCTGTTGAGCCCCTTTGTGGAGGAAACGGCGCAGGTGGTACTGGAAGAACAGGTGCCCGTTGTCACAACAGGGGCCGGCATGCCGGGTGTATATATGAAGAAATGGGTGCCGGCCGGCATCAAGGTGGTGCCTGTCATCCCCTCCGTGGCCATCGCAAGGCGGGTGGAGCGGGAAGGCGCCGCAGCCGTCATTGCCGAGGGCTGCGAATCCGGCGGCCACATTGGGGAGCTGACAACCATGACGCTTGTGCCCCAGGTGAAGGATGCCCTGGCGATACCCGTATTGGCGGCCGGCGGCATCGGCGACGGCCGGGGCGTTGCGGCGGCCTTTATGCTGGGCGCTCAGGGCGTGCAGTGCGGCACCAGGTTCCTGGCATCCAATGAATGCTGCATTCATGAAAACTACAAGGAACAGGTAATAAAGGCCCGGGATATCGACACGGTGGTCACCGGGCGCAAGCTGGGCCACCCCGTCCGGGCGCTGAAAAGCGCCTATATGCAGGAATTCCGCCTGAGGGAGGATGACCCCAGCATCAGCCGGGAAGAGCTGGAAGCCTTTGGCACGGGCGCGCTGCGCCGTGCCGCCCAGGAGGGCGACCTGGAAAAGGGCTGCTTTATGGCCGGGCAATCAGCCGGGCTCATCAGCCGCTGCCAGCCTGTTCAGGACATACTCACCGAAATGTTCGCCCAGGCGGAAGCTTGCCTGCGGGGTGCCGAAAATTGGGTAAAATAGCGTTTGTATTCGCCGGGCAGGGCGCCCAGTATACAGGCATGGGCAAGGAGCTGTACGAAGATTCCCCCGCCGCCCGCGAGATATTCGACATGGCGGAAGCGATGCGCCCCGGCACATTGCGCACGTGTTTTGAAGGCGGTGCGGAGGAGCTGGCGGTTACGGAAAACACCCAGCCCTGCCTGTTTGCGGTGGATGTGGCCTGCGCGGCCGCGGCGGCGGAAAAGGGTATAACGCCCGGTATGTGCGCCGGGTTTTCCCTGGGCGAAGCGGCGGCGGCGGCGTATGCCCGCATGATGCCTTTTGAAAAGGCCTTCGCCTTTGTAATGGAAAGGGCGGCGCTGATGCAGGCCTGCGCCAATGCGCAGCCTGGCTTCATGGCGGCCGTGCTGCGCCTGACCCATGAACAGGCAACCGAACTGTGCCGGGATTTTAGGCAAGTATACCCCGTGAACTTCAATGCCCCCGGGCAGGTAGTGGTATCCGGCGCGGCCGCGCAAAAGGACGCGTTTTTGCAGGCTGTGGCGGAAAAGGGCGGCCGGGCCATGCCTTTGAAGGTAGGCGGCGCGTTCCACTCGCCCATGATGAGCGATGCCGCCGCAAGGCTGCACCCGTGGCTCAAAAGTGCCGGAGTGCAGGCTCCCGAAATCCCGCTGTACGCCAACAGGACCGCGCTGCCCTACGGAGAAGACGCCGCCGCCCTTTTAGCCGGGCAGGTGGACCACCCGGTGCTCTGGGAGCAAACGGTAAGGAATATGGCGGCGGACGGCGCGGACCTTTTTGTGGAGATGGGGCCGGGCACGGTGCTTTCAGGCCTTATACGCAAAATACTGCCGGACGCCGCGGTAAGCCATGTGGAAAACACGGCCAGCCTTTTGGAAACGGCGGCACTGTTGGAAGGGAGGCGCGCCTGATGCGGGACAAAATTGCCCTGGTTACGGGAGGCTCCCGCGGGATTGGCCGGGCCATAGCCCTGCGCCTGAAAAAGGAAGGGGCGCATGTAGCCTTCCTGTATGCCGGGAACGAAGCGGCGGCACAGGAAACGCTTTGTGAGCTGATGGCACAGGGCGGCAAGGCCATGGCCATACAGTGCGACATTTCGAACCTTGCCAAAGTGCAGGAAGCCTTTGTACGCATCCGGCAGGAATGGGGCACGGTGGACATCCTGGTCAACAACGCGGGGATCACCATGGACGGGCTTACACCCAGGATGACGCAGGAAGCCTTCGACCGGGTGATTCAGGTGAACCTGAACGGCGCGTTCTACTTGATACGTACGGCTTACGGCGATTTCCTGCGCAAGCGCTGGGGCCGCATCGTAAACATCACCTCCGTATCGGGGCTGATGGGCAACCCCGGCCAGGCCAACTACTCCGCTGCCAAGGCGGGGCTTATCGGTCTTACAAAAACCATAGCCCGCGAGCTGGCCGCAAGGAACATTACCTGCAACGCGGTGGCACCCGGCTTTATTGAAACGGACATGACGGAAAAAATGGGCGGCGAGCTGATAGAAAAAGCGGTACAGGCCGTTCCCAGCAAGCGGATGGGCACGGCTGAAGAAATCGCCGCCGCGGTGGCGTTTTTCTGCGGGGAAGAAGCGGGATACATCACAGGCGCCGTTTTACAAGTAGACGGCGGACTGTACATGTGAGGTGCAAACCATGAAGCGCGTATTTGTCACGGGAATGGGCGTGGTATCTCCCGTGGGGAACAGTATCGAATTATTTTGGAATCATTTGATATCCGGGGTGTGCGGCGTCGGCCCCATCACCCGCTTTGATACCGCGAATCTCAAAGTGAAAGTGGCGGCGGAGGTAAAGGATTTTAACCCGCAGGCCTTTGGCATGGATGTGTCCGCCGTCAGAAGGATGGACCTGTACGCCCAGTATGCCATGGCGGCGGCCGTGCAGGCCATGGAAGACAGCAGGTTTGAAAACACCGACCCCTGGCGCCTTGGCGTGTACGTGGGCAGCGGCATCGGCGGCATGCACACTTTTACCGCCGAGTGCGAAAAGCTGTTAACCCGCGGCCCGGACCGTGTATCCCCTTTCTTTATCCCCATGATGATCGGGAACATGGCGGCGGGGAACATCGCCATACGCTTTGGGGCACAGGGGCCCTGCCTGCCGGTGGTCACCGCCTGCGCCACCTCCACCCATGCCATCGGCGAAGCGTTCAGGGCCATCCGCCACGGCTATGCCGACGCCATTATAGCCGGCGGGGCGGAAGCGGCCATCGAGCCATTGGCCGTTGCCGGGTTTACCAGCTGCAAGGCGCTGAGCGAGGAAGCCGATCCGAAGCTGGCCAGCCTGCCCTTTGATATGCGGCGAAAGGGCTTTGTCATGGGTGAGGGCGCGGGCATTGTGCTGCTGGAGGAAGCGGAGCATGCCATTGCGCGCAACGCGCCCATCTATGGCGAAATCGTGGGTTACGGCAACACCTGCGACGCGTTTCACATCACCGCGCCCAGGACCGATGGGCTGGGGGCCGCCAAGGCGATTGAGCTGGCATTGGCGGAAGCGGGGGGCATTGGGCCAAATGAAAAGGTATATATCAACGCCCACGGCACCGGCACGCCGCTGAATGACAAAATCGAGACACAGGCCATAAAGCTGGCGCTGGGCGACGAGCGGGCAAGGCAATCGGTGATAAGCTCCACCAAGAGCGCTACGGGGCATATGCTGGGCGCGGCGGGCGCGGCGGAATGCATTGCCGCGCTTCTGGCCTTGAGAACCGGCAGCGTCCCCCCCACGCTTAACCTTTTGGAACCCGACCCGGAATGCGACCTTGATTACGTACCCCATCACGCGCGCGATTGGAAGCCCGATGTAGCCCTTTCCATTTCTTTGGGCTTTGGCGGCCACAACAGCGCGCTCGCCGTGAGGTCAGCTACATGAACATGAAGCAATTGAGAGAGATTACGCAGCTTTTTACCCAGCACGGTCTCACGCGGCTGGAGGTGACGGAAGGGGAAACCCGCATCATGCTGGCCCGTGAAGCGGCGGC